>NZ_JAJFEB020000019.1:0-100403 GCF_020709765.2 Clostridium pacaense | reverse complement strand
CTAAACATAAAAAGGGCCCTTTTCATAGAATTGGGGCGGGATTTTACAAATCCCACCCCAACTATTGACAAAGAGCCCAAAAAAAGACAATGCCGGAAACCCTTATACTAAGGATTACCCGGCATTGTCCAGCGTGTAGCAGATAAAGCAAAATCCGAACCCCTGTTAAAGAGTTCGGATTTAAGCTTATCGAGTGGAGCTGAGGGGAATCGAACCCCTGTCCGAAAACCAATTCCCTGTTCTTCTACTATCATAGTCCCTTATTTGACATTCCCTCTGCCATCAGAGAAAGGACACCCGGATGGTTTCAGTAGCTTCATCATACGCCCATATGCTCAAAGCTTTGCATAAGTCGTTTCCCACATAGTCGATGCCAGGGTCTTAAAGTGCGGGTGCTCTAAGTCTGACAGCTGCCATTAGGCAGCGATTGCTAATTCGTCGTTAGCGTTTATATTTATTTTTGCCATTTAACCCATCGCATGGGGATAGCTTCACCAGCTGCATGACCCCCGTCGAAACCAGTACAACCCCTGAATGATCAGTGTTCCATGTGTCTGGTATGCTAACGAATCCTGCGCTTTCTACATAATAGCAGTTTCCCCGTCCGTTGTCAAGGGTGGAGTTTGGAAGAAGGACGCATGGGCTGGAACCGGACAGGAACCTCATTCCCTGATTTAAATGCCTGCGCTTAGTCATACACCCCGGATTCAGCAAAAAAATAATGGCGTTCCGTTTCCCCAAAGAACTTATCATAAAACGCGCCCGCAAATAGTGAACAGACCCACTTTGTGCCCGCCAATTCCTGTTCCAGCCGTTTTGTCCCGGACTCAGGGGCATTTCCCGGCATCCACCATAACAGCTCCTTCTGAAATGCTTCCACGTCCTTATCCTTAATATGGAACCAGCGGTTTTTAAGCCCAAAATAGTCATCAATCCAATAACCGCGCAGCGCGGCAATCCACTCAGCATCCGGCATCCGCCTCACCACCTGCTGGTCCGGCGAGGTCCGCTCCTGCTCACTGCATATCCAGTCATTCTGGTAGTACAGGTCCAGAATGAAAAGCACGGAAAATGCTTCCTGCCAGCCTTCCACCAGCGGCTTTTCCACGCCAATAAAGGAAACTCCCAGCGGATATTGGAAAAAGTCATGGATTTCCGCATCATATTTCCTGATATCAATGGCTGCCGCATTTATAGCCAGCCTTTCTTTGTCCTGTGTTAACCGATCCAGCTGTTCAACCAGATTCCCCATTTTCCCACCTTATATTCCCTTAATATTTAAAAAACCCCCAGGCCCAGCAACTGCAGGACCAGCAGCCCCAGAAGAAAGGAAACGGCATTGGCCGCCGCCGTATACTTCAGTATGGACTGCCTTGGAAACCTTCCCCCCATGAAGCGCAGATAAATCCGGTATTCTGCCGCCAGCACAAGGATTTCAAACACACACATCACGGGAAAATAATATCCCCTGAGATACAGACGGAAGGTGAAATCCAGATACCCTAATAAAACATTCATAATCAGGTTGGTGCCAATATTCGTAAGGAATATCACCCGTTTTGGCCCAACACCCATGATGGCCCCGGCTGCTGTTTCAATCCCCGCATTAAAAAGCACGGTCAGAACCAGCATGATGGCTGTTCCTGCAAAATATTCCCTGTAATGAACAGGGGCCGGGGAATTGGCATACACCTGAATCATTCCAGCTTCCATGAAAAACATTGCCATAAGACAGGATTTTCCCGCACAGTCCTTCTTCAAATTCATTCCTCCCTGTACCTAGTATAATACTCCAACCCATTCTATTAATCATTACATGCCATACAGCCCCGGACATCTGCTCCAAATCACGGATCCGGCTGAAAATAATATCTTCATTGGGTCCATAATCCAACGTATCCCAGCCAATCTTCTCCCTCACGCCCTTCAGGACCTGTCATATCCCTCCCGGTATCCGGGGTATTAAATATCCTATTGGTAAAATGCACAAAACAAAATTTCATAATCGATAAAGTTTGTGCAGACTTTTTTCATACCATATGCTATTATAATTAATGTAAACTCCCCCAATACATTATATAGTTTTTGCTACACCCCATAAGAAACGAAATACCTTCTCCTAAAATGACCGGTTCCCCGACCGGTCATTTTTCATTGTGTTTAATCTGGTTTTAATGCTGCCCCTCCTGACTATAAAGAACATTTTATCACATCCGCTTTGATTTTCCTACCATATTCCATAATACAGGCTGGAATCCGGCGCCGGATATCCGGCTTATATTAATATGCTTCCGGCGGTTCCGTTACCACATCCTCCCCATATTCAAACTCTGCCTTATAAAACTCCCTGCCCTGGTCCATATCATATTCATTATGGTAGCACCATATGACCAGACGGTCCGGCGTGCCGTTCATTTGATTGTACTGGATTACAATCTTTTCAACGGTTTCCCCCACTCCCCATGGCCTGTTGATGATTACATACAGCTCTGTTTCCCTGTAATCCATACCTGAATAGGAAAATGACCGGCAGATCCTGTATTCCGGGCTCCAGGTTTTATATGCCAGGAAAATCAGGGCAGCCATTATTAATAACGCAGCGAGATATATTGTACACTTTTTCATTCCTAATTCCTCCAGTATTTATAGAACGGATGAACAGCGCAATAATCCCCCTCCTGTTTTTTTCTTCCATTGTTTTCACCGCGCGGATGTCGAAAATTGTCAATTGAGGTCTGATTCTTTACCTTCAAAATTAAAAATGGCCCGGCCGATATGGATATACCGGCCAGGTGCCTGATTTTAAATAATATATAAATGATTTGAGATAAAGAGAAATGACGGCTTTTTTCTTTTGCAGCCATGCGGCGGTATACGGGATTATTTCATCTTAGCCCTTCTTTTCCTCTATATATTTTAGGGCGGCATAATAGAGAATAATTAAGGCTGATGAGAGTAAAATGCCTGCCACGATGTCAGTAAACCAATGAACTCCCGATATAAGTCTTCCTACTACCGTTACTGCAACAATCAAAACAGAAGCTATATCCATTATCCATAGACAAACTTTCCTGTCACGTAAATAATAATGAAACTGCAACATTGCTGTGATCATAATACAGATTACAATCATTGCATGAGAGGACGGATAAGATGCTTCTAAACTTTGGGAGAGAATGACCGGTCTATAATTGATGATTACAACTTCAAAGAAAACATAAAATACAATGACAATAAAATATAATGCACCAAGCAATAGAATGCGTGGATCAACTTTCCAAATGCTTTTACGACGTATGAGTTGGATCAGTCCTAGGATTGCAAACCCCAAAGCAATTACTATGGCAACAACACCCAGCCAGTCAGTAATGCTATACCAAAGCAGGTTCACCCCAAAAAGGTTAAATACAAACTGATTAAGAGTAGCAAGTCCTATCATAGACTGCTCCGGTCCGACAGGCTGTACATCAAGTGTCTTAATCATAACAGTAAAAAGCATAAAAATCAGAAACAGAATTCCTGTCATGATGATACATTTTTTTGATTTCTTTTGCATAGTATACATTCCTTTCTTTTTGCCGTGATAAATTACGTGTAAGCTCTCTTTGATTATCCATCCATGCGGCCCAAAGTACAAGAAACCTGCCGTCACAACAGAAAAAAGCTCCGTCACTTATCGTGTCAGAGCCTGTTTTTAAGGAATTTATGACTATTTTTATTTTGTCCTGTTTTGCTGTAGCAATAAAAATATCTTTACTGCAAAAAACAAAAATAGCAGTATGGTTACATACGGTTCTCTTGCGGCAGCAAATAAACAGATTGCTGCCGCCCCTGTTGCCACAGAAACTTTTGAGATAATGCCACACAAATGCTCTTTATCAAAAGAAATAAAAGCAAGTCTGGCAATCCCAAGCCCAATTATAAGTAAATAGATAGCCCAATGTATTCCAATATCTATATTTGATAAATGAGTAATTGACAGAAGATTTACATGATAAAAATGGCTGCCTTGAAGTTCCCCATAGATTGGTAATACAATAAGCGCAACTGCCAATACATCTACTATTCCGCTGATAATGTCATAAATCCTTTTAACATTCGCGTTGTTTTCGGTTTCTGCAAGGGTAATTAGTTCTTCACCCGATAGCAGCTCATCTATGGTTATGGAAAAAAATTTGGAAATACACTTGAGTGACTCAATGTTAGGGTAGCCTTTGCCGCCTTCCCATTTTGAAATTGCTGTCCGTGATACATATAATTGCTCTGCAAGCTGTTCCTGCGTTAGATTTTTCCCAATCCTAAGCTGGCGCAGCTTTTCGTTAAACTCCATGATTGTCCTCCTTGCGTCCTGCCTTTTTCATTCCTCAATCCGCCTTCATCGGAATATTAAGGGTCATATCCCCGCTGTTCATCCTGCCGTATCCATCCGTCAGCAGCCGGACAATCCTTTTTGTGCTAATGGAATAGTCAGGATTCTTTATTCTGAATCCATTTCCATCCGTCAATATCTCTCCGCCAATGCTCAGGCTTTGAATTGTCTCCTCCACCGCAGTCCTGTAACGCGATAGGATGACCGTTTTATATTTACTGTCATATTGGCCCATATACCATCTGAAATCTACCAGGCATACTGCATATCCGCCCTGGGCAGCGCTTCCGGATATACGCTGCAATACGTTCAGGGCATCATCGAGGCGGCGGCCCTCTGCTTCCAGCGCTTCAAAGATGGGGTATACACGGTCACGGTCCTCCTCCGTCCCGCTGTCTTCGACATAGTATTCAAGGCTGTTTAAAAGGACGGATACATTTAACAGGTTCAAATAGGCGGAGTCCAGGTATTCCCTCTTTATTTCATTACGGCGCATATAACAGGTAATATTCATGAAAATGGATATCAGCAGGACAATAACCACTGCCAGCTGCAGTCTGTTCCTCTTCATAAGAACCCCCATTTGCTTATTCAATGCCACATATCATCACCGCTCATTCCCCTTACCTTCCATTTCCATTTTATCATGCCTCCCACGGTCCCGCCACCAGTTTCCCTCCTTAAATATATAAAGTCCGTTCAATAAACGCTTGACAGGAAAAAACTCCCATGCTATTATCAACTAAACCTATAGAAACAGTAGGAATGGAATGGAGGATAAATCATGGGAGAAAAACTTAGAAGAGAGAACAGACAGTTCAGGTTTGAGACAACACAGCTTCATGCAGGACAGGAACATCCGGATACGGCTACCGGTTCCAGGGCGGTTCCGATTTACCAGACATCTTCCTATGTGTTTGATGACTGCGACCATGCCCAGGCCCGCTTTAACCTCAGCGATGCAGGCAATATCTACAGCAGGCTGACCAATCCTACCCTGGATGTGTTTGAGGCCAGGATGGCTGCCCTGGAAGGCGGAGTGGCGGCCCTGGCAACCGCCTCGGGCGCAGCGGCCCTGGCCTATACCTTCCAGAACCTGACCCGCTCCGGCGACCATATTGTGGCATCCAGCCATATCTATGGCGGCACCTATAATTATCTGGCACATACATTTCCCGAATACGGGGTGGAAACCACATTTGTGGATCCGGCCGATCTGAAGGCATTGGAGGAGGCTGTCAAAGACAATACAAAAGCCATCTTCATAGAAACCCTTGGCAATCCCAACTCGGACATTGCGGATATAGAATCCATTGCGGACATTGCACACCGCCACCAGATCCCGCTGGTGATTGACAACACCTTCGCAACCCCTTATCTGGTCCGCCCCATTGAGTATGGCGCTGATATCGTGGTCCATTCTGCCACCAAATTCATCGGCGGACATGGAACCACGGTAGGCGGGGTGATTGTGGACGGAGGAAACTTTGACTGGGTTGCTTCCGGGAAATTCCCCGGGCTTACGCAGCCCAATGCAAGCTACCACGGCATCCGCTTTGCGCAGGATGTGGGCGCCGCTGCATTTGTCACCCGCATCAGGGCCATCCTTTTAAGGGACACAGGCGCAACCCTCTCCCCCTTCCACGGATTCATGTTCCTCCAGGGGCTGGAAACCCTGTCCCTCAGGGTTGAACGCCATGTGGAAAATGCACTGGAAGTGGTTGATTACCTGAAAAACCATCCCCTGGTGGAAGCAGTCCATCATCCGGCCGTGAGCCAGGATCCCGGACAGCAGGCGCTGTACCGGAAGTATTTCCCCAATGGAGGCGGCTCCATCTTCACCTTTGAAATCAAGGGCGGCGCTGGGCAGGCCAGGAAATTCATCGACAGCCTGGAGCTGTTTTCCCTGCTGGCCAATGTGGCTGACGTGAAGTCCCTGGTCATCCATCCTGCTTCCACCACACACTCCCAGTTAAATGAGGCCGAGCTTCTGGAACAGGGTATCCGGCCGGGAACCATCCGTCTGTCCATCGGTACCGAACACATTGACGATATCCTGGAGGACCTGGAGGAAGCGTTCAACTCCATCGTATGAATACTGCATGACGTACAACTGAATCCGCCGGACGGGCCGCAAAACCGGAAACAGTTTTGCGGCCCATATGCCGGATTTATCCGTATTTACAAATTAAATCAAAGGATCCTCTACCAATCATCACCGGCACCTTCCCACAACAATGACCTCATACTCACTCAATGCCTTTGTAATCCATCCTGCAAATCCAATGTAGAAATCAAACGCCGTGTCATCAAACCGTATATTACCCATGTCGCGTTCCATCTCCTGAATCAGGCTGTTCCACTGGTCCCTGTCCATCCGGTTATCCTGACAGGCATCAAACCCTGGACGCACATGCTCCAGATAGGGAAGCAGCAGCTTCACATAATCTGTCCGGAACACGGTCAGTGTATCTGCGCACGTATCATACCAGCCTTCCGGCCCGGTATCTGCATTACATGGATAAAATGTCAGTGTGGTGGTTTCGTCCGGCAATGAGAAACATTTTAGTACCATGCTGTATCCCCCTTTTCTTCCATCCCGATGATAATCAGGTCAATGGAAGGCATCTTCTCCTTCTATTATACTCCATCCCTTAACGCCGGACAATAAAAATCCCCTCCTCTACCCTTCTATTTTCCCACATTCTGTGATGGTTCCCATATCCGGGAACTTAAGTGCCCCCTTTTCATCTGTCTCAAGGCATACGCAGCCCTCAAACATGCTTCCGTCCTCTTTCAGGCGGTAAAGTTCATCTTTCCAGATAACCCACTGGTCCTTTGCCATGGCTCCATTTTCCTGAAGGTAATACCATTTTCCATCCGAGCCTGTCTTCCAGTCATTGTGCACCATCATGCCTGCAGCGTCAAACCAATACCAGTAATCCCCATCCTTATACCAGTCATTGGCCACATAGTCCCCGGTATTACCCAGATAGAACCTCCAGCCTCCGTTTTCTTCCACCCAGCCTGATTTCTTAACCGGTTCTGTTATGCCGTAATACAGGGCAATGGTATCGGCCTGGGCGCTGGCCAGACGTTCAAGGTTGGCATCATTTAACAGCCACTTCACAACCTCACCATTGGTATGGAAGGAATTCTCCAGGATCAGCCCCGGCGTCCCCACGGCCGTTGCCCCGCGCAGTACGCCATAGTAATCGCCATTGCTTCCCCTGCGGTGTTCAATGCGCGCAGGCTGGCCTGTTCCGATGACCGTCTCCACACACTGTGCCAGGGCCATCCCGATTCCATCCGCACTCCCGTTAATGGCACAGTATGCCGCAGGGTAATCCACTGCATTGTTAACAGAGTCCCCCACTGCATTGGTATGGTCCGATATAAACAGGTCGCATCCCCTGGAGGCGGCTCCCCTGTCATATAAACCTCTATCCGTGTCCTTGTCTTCCCTGGTAGTGATTACCTCGATTCCATAGGCTTCCAGGTATTTTTTCTGAAGCAGATGCAGCTTCCATACGATTTCCGACTCATAATAACGCTTGTCTGCCGGGCTTTGATTATATCTTCCATAATGGCCTGCGTCTAAACATATCTTCATACTATGATCACATCTCCTTTCTGCTATGGTATATAATACGCGGGAATTCCAGGATTGTCCCAAAGGGGAGGAGGAGTGCATGGGAATGACCGGGATACTGTATCCACAGGTCAGGGCAAAGGACGGACAGAACGCCGGGTTCTCTGTGCCGGGAACACACAAAGCGGAAGGCCGGGACGGAAACCTCTGCTCCGTCCCGGCCTTCACTGCCCGCTTACGCCTGCGGGTAAAAGAACCTGGTCTTCTGTACCGTGCCTATCGGCCTATGCTTTCCAAAGGCCGTGAAGATTACAGTATGCATAAACTGCCTCAACCCCGTCGCCCTGACAGACCATGAATTCTGCCTGGGGCTTCTGGCCCGGCTTCAGTTCCTTTCTCTGGTTGCCCTGTGTGGTGGCAAGGGCAATCCACTGGATATAGTGCTCAGGTGTCATGGGATGCTCTGCCGCCCCAACGGTAACCGTAACCTTCTGTCCGTCCACCGTAACCACCGGAACATGCTTTTCAACGGCTGCATCCGTTGTGTTGGCAACCAGCTCCTGCATCTTTTCACCGCAGCACATGACCGGTACCCCGCTGCTCTTTACGTACGCAATAATATTGCCGCAATGACTGCAAATATAAAATTTCATGTTTCTGCTCCTTCCTTTATGTATTTTATTATATATTCTAAGTCTATCACATTGATTACAATTTACAATGCCATATGTACATATTTATGATAAATGTCATGTTTTTTACTGCTTCATGTCCATTTCCAGGCACTGGAACGGCAGACGGTTTCCCTCATGTCCACCCATTTTGCAGATCTGGCGGTTTGCCTCCAGACAGTGTATGGGCTGGAAGAGCCGGTCTTTACTGATGAGGGCCGGAAGGCTCCACAGATAATCATCCATCCGGTTCAGACTGGCCACTGACCGGCGCCCATGGGTCCTTGTCAGGGTGACTGGCCCGGCCTTGTCCAGATATTCCTGTATCTGAAGCCCGGAATACCCCTCTGCTTCCAACATCATCCTCACGCCTTCCACAAACAGCGCTGTAAAATCCCTCCACCCGGCAGCATCCATGCCGCACAGGACCACGGCTGCACGGTTACTGGCATTGACCGCAACCAGGGTATCTTCTGCCTGCAGACGGATACGGTGGATCTCCCAGCAGTAAAACAGCTTCTGTTCCGTCCCGTATTCCAGGTTCCTTATATTCAAATGCTTCTGTAAAGGTATGGTAATCCCCAGCTTCATGGCCCTATCCTCCTGTTCCTGCGATGAATTTCCCTTATTCACAAACTCCTTACACTCTGTTCATAATTTTGTTACAGAATGATAAAATTCTCCTCATATTTTACCGATATACTAAATATTGTAAAGAGTTAATGCTAATAAAACTTTTTTTCATAATACTCGGCCGGTAAAGATGATTTACCGGCCTCCTCCTTTATCTACGGCTTTTCCGATTCTTTTCCCGGATGCACCAGTGCCCCTTTCCCCCGTATCAGCATATGATAAACAAAAAAGGATTTTTCCTTATGAATTATGAACATCTTACCCCTGTCATGGGGACCATCACCGACATTACCGCTTACAATGATGACTGCTGCAGCCAGTTCGTCACCCTCAGCGTGGACGGACAGCAGATTAATATCATCATGACCCATGATACCTTTGTTGTGGATACCATGCGCCTGTTCCCGGGAATGCGCATCGCTGCTTTCTATGACAGCACCCAGCCTGTTCCCCTCATCTATCCGCCCCAGTACCGCGCTGACCTGATTGCAGTGCTGCGGCCTGAAGAGGATGTGGCCATCGGTTACTTTGATGACAGCCTTACTGCCATTGATAATTCCTTAAGGCTGAACCTGTACCAGTCCACCATTATTTCCACCATGAACGGCCAGGCCTACCTGTGTTCGCCTGCCAACCATTACCTTCTGGTTTATTACACGGCCACCACAAGAAGCATTCCCCCGCAGACAGCCCCTGGACGCATCATCGTGCTGTGCCAGGCCACTTGAGGCATATCCCGATGTTACTTTGCAGGTCCTGATGCCCAGTATATATAGATTATGGAAATGAACAGCGGGATACACCACGTTGAAAATGATGAGGCTTACCAGACACTTCCGGTAAGTCTCACATATAAATGTCGGAAAATGAGTATACGGCTGGCACATTTCCCATGTCACTGTAATAATGCATATAAACTTTTTTTGAAATAGTAAATCTTTGTGCACACTTTTTTTATCACCTATGCTATTATAATTAACGTAAACCCCCCCAATACATTATATAGTTTTTGCTACACCCCATAAGAAACGAAATACCTTCTCCTGAAAAGACCAGTTCCCCGACTGGTCTTTTCACTTTCCAGGATTGGCAAATTCCATCGGATAATTCCGTTGGAAAACTCCATCAGATAATTTTTTAATTTTTTTCAAAAAATACTGGACAAATTAAAAACTCTATGGTATTATAAACAAGCTGTCGCTGATGAGTACAGCAGACAACCTAAGGCCTGATGGTCAAGCGGCTAAGACGACGCCCTCTCACGGCGTAAACCCGGGTTCGATTCCCGGTCAGGTCATAAGAAAAGCAAGCAGATGATGCTTGCTTTTTTCTTATCCAAAACCGTCCGGAAAACGGATCCATAACATCCTTAGGGTTCCTTCATCCGTTCCCTTGTCTCCTTGTCAACCAGCTCCCGAAGCTTTGTCAGCCTGCCGTCCTGCCCGTAATATTCCTTTCCGTAAGAAAGGTTAAAGCCATAGTCAAAATCCGGCGGATTCTCTCCCTGGCTGTGCTGCAGGATGGTTTCCGCCTTGTCCATGGCCTTTACGAACCTGGCTTCCGGCGTCCTTGCCTGGTTATACTCCTCACACAGGCTAATGATTTCCTCTGCGCAGGCCCCTGGAAGGCCGGCAACCGCTTTTGCCACATCCCTCTGTTCCTGGTCATGCTTTTTCCCTGCATCCGGCCGGAGCGCCGCGGAAACATCCCCGCTGTACAGTTCCCCAAGGTCATGGACCAGACACATGAGCATCACCTTTTCCCTGTCAAGTTCAGGAAATTCATGGCAGAGCACCGCCGCGCCAAGGGCCAGGCGCCAGGAGTGCTCTGCCGTGCTCTCCTGGCGTCCTGAAACAGTCCATGCTGTCCTCAGCGTGGATTTAAGCCCTTCCACTTCTTTTATGAAATCCAGATATTCCTTCATGTTTTGCCGTCCCTGTCCTAATAAAGGTTTTTCACCTTAAAATCCTTTTCCAGTTCCCTTCTCTGGTCCTTCTTGGCAATATCCGCCCTCTTGTCATAAAGCTTTTTACCGCGGGCCAGCCCGATCTGGACCTTAACCAGGCTTCCCTTAAAATACACCTGAAGGGGAACCAGGGTATAACCCTTCTGTGCAATCTTGCCGCCCAGCTTCATGATCTCATACTTGTGAAGCAGGAGCCTGCGGGTACGCAGCGGGTCCTTATTGAATATATTGCCCTTCTCATAGGGGCTGATGTGCATGCCGCAGACATACACCTCTCCCTTGTCAATCTTGACAAATGCTTCCTTGACGCTGCATTTGCCCATACGGATGGACTTTACCTCGGTGCCGAAAAGTTCGATTCCGGCCTCGTATTTCTCATCAATGAAATAATCATAGTATGCCTTCTTATTATTGGCTACCAGCTTAATACTTTCCTTCCCCATGCGTCTATTCCCCTTTCTCGTCCGCCGGATGCTTCTCCCAGTCCTTTGCCAGGATAAAGTCAACGGTTCTTAAAAGCCTGTCCGTGGAGGACACGGTCACCCTTATGGGCTGTCCCAGCTTATAGGTCTTTTTCGTCATCTCCCCTATGAGTTCATAGTGCTGTTCATCAAATATATAATAATCGTCATCCAGGTCGCTCATGCGCACCAGGCCCTCCACGGTGTTGGGAAGCTCCACATACAGCCCCCAGTTGGTAACGCCGGATATGGCTCCGTCAAAATCCTGTCCGATGAACCGTGACATGTATTCGCATTTCTTCAGTTTATCCGTCTCCCGCTCCGCTTCATCCGCCCTGCGTTCCAGGGCAGAGGTCTGCACCGCCACTTCCGGCAGGATTTTCTCATAATGTCCTGCCCTCTTATCGCTTAATCCTCCCTTCAGCGTCTCCTTGATGATCCTGTGGATCTGAAGGTCAGGATAGCGCCTGATAGGAGAGGTGAAATGTGTATAGTACCTGGTAGCCAGGCCAAAATGCCCGGAACACTGGGTGGTGTACTTTGCCTGTTTCATGGAACGCAGGGTCAGTCTGGAGAGCAGCGCCTCCTCCGGCGTGCCTTCTATCTTATCCAGCAGCTTCTGAAGCTCCTTGGGGTGGATTTCCCCGTGCTGCATCTTAATGAAGTAGCCGAAATTGTTGATGAATGTCCCCAGCTGTTTCATCTTTTCCGGATCCGGGTTGTCATGGCTCCTGTAAAGGAACGGGATGGACTGCCAGTAATAATCCTCGGCCACGGTTTCATTGGCTAACAGCATGAAGTCCTCGATGATCCTGGTGGCCGCGTTGCGCTCATAGGGTTTAATCTCCAGGGGCTTTCCCTGTCCATCCAGAACAATCTTGCTCTCCGGGAAATCAAAGTCAATGGCTCCCCGCTTCCTGCGGCTCTCCCTGAGTATATCCGCCAGCTCCTTCATGCAGTCAAACATGGGGACGAAATCCTCATATTCCGCCATCACAGCCTCATCCCGGTCCGTCACAATGGCATTGACCGCGGTATAGGTCATGCGCCGGTCCACATGGATCACTGTCTCGGCAATCCGGTGGTCCAGCACGGTCCCCTGGCCATCCACCTCCATGATGCAGCTTAAGGCCAGCCGGTCCGTGCCTGCGTTCAGGGAGCATATGCCGTTGGACAGCTTGTGCGGCAGCATGGGTATGACCCGGTCCACCAGATAGACGCTGGTGCTGCGCTTGAACGCTTCCCGGTCAAGAGGGCTTCCTTCCTTCACATAATGGCTCACATCTGCAATATGGACCCCCAGGATATAATGTCCCTGATTGTCCCTGCATATGGTCACCGCGTCATCCAGATCCTTGGCATCCTCGCCGTCAATGGTCACGGTCTGAAGCCCCCGCAGGTCAAGGCGGCCCGAAAGCTCCCCGCCCCATCCATCGTGGGACGAAAGGTCACTGATGCCATAAGGGCTGCCCGGCTTTGCCGGCTGGCCTGGAACATCTGGCTGGCCCGGAACATCCGGCTGGCCTGGAACATCCGGCTGGCCTGGAACATCCGGCTGGCCCGGAACCGTCACGTCCTCCGGGATATCCTCTATCTCCTCCATCACCTCCTGGGGAAATGTCTCAGGCAGCCCATAGGCCCTGACAATGGACAGGATATCCGTGCCCGGGTCGTTGACATGTCCTATGATTTCCGTGACACGTCCCTCCGGCTTATGTTTCTCACTGCCAAAGTCCGTAATCTTCACAACCACCTTGTGTCCGGTCACTGCTCCCATATCGCAGCCCTGGGGGATGAAGATATCCTTTGCCAGCTTCTGGTTGTCCGGTATGACAAAACCAAAGTTCTTATTCTTCTGGTAATAGCCCACTATCTCCTGGTTGGCATGTTCCAAGACCCGGATGACAGCGCCCTCTGCCCTGCGTCCGCCCGAACCCATGCCGGAACGGCTGCCGGACATCCTGCTGTCATGTTCCACCACAATCTGCACCCGGTCCCCATGAAGGGCTGCCCCTGTCTTATCCTCCGGTATGAACACATCCTGTTCCATCCCCTCCACTGTCACAAACCCAAAGCCCTTGGGATGCCCGGAAAATATACCATTTACGGAAAATGTCTCAGCCTTTCCATATTTCCCTTTCTTGGAAACACCAATCCTGCCTTCCGCCACCAGGGCATTAAGGACCTCCATCAGATCCTCCCTCTGTGATTTGGGAATGTTCAAAAGGATGGCCAGTTCCTTGGCCTTCATGGGCACATAGGCCTTGTCATCCATTAATTCCGTCAATATCTGCTTGCGCTGTTCCAATAATTCTTTTTCCATATACCCTCTTTTCCGCCTAAAGAAATAAAACACCCTTATATGAATACAAGGGTGTTTTGGTCACGTTCACTTCTTTTCTCTTATTATCCCGCAATCTTCAGTAGAATATTCAGGATAATGGTAATAATCATAAATACAATCGCACCGTATCTGGTAAAATGCTCCAGGGCGCCTTCCATGGAACGTCCTCTGTTCTTGCTCCAGTAACTGTCTGTGGAGATACCGCCGATTGCACTTCCAAGTCCGTTGGACTTACCTTCCTGCATCAGGATAACGATTGATATGGCAACACCAAGGATTACATATATGATTGATAATATAACCTGTATAACTGACATCCGCCTGCACCTCTTCATTTTCTTATAGTCAAACACAGATATCTTATCACACTTTGTCCGAAAAAACAACCTGTTTTCCCATTTTTACACAGCTTTTATGCCCTTTCATGCCGTGTCACTGATATATGGAAATAGTGTGTGACAGCCGACCGGCCGTCTTCCCCAAGGCTACATGGCCTGGGATGTGATAAAGGACAGATTCCCCTGGAACCTGACGGTCCCGTATCCGGCAGGTACAATGAAATGGCATCCCTTTTTCACTGCGGTGCCGTCCACCGTGCCTTCGCCTTCCAGGATGCTCACATTGGCAAACCTGTCCCCGAAGTCCTCCTCCCACTCACCTGCCATATCCACCTTGTCAGCGGTATAATAGCAGCAGGTAATCAGGTGGTACTTCTTACCGTTGTCCGTTTCCTTCACAAGCACTGGCTGCTCATCCTCACGCTGCACAAAGGGCGCTTCTATCACGTCAATGCTCTGCTGCACATGCAGCTGCCTTGGCCTGCCCTCAGAAAGCCTGTCATAGTCATAGACCCGGTATGTAATGTCACTGCTCTGCTGTGTCTCCAGGATTAAAGTCCCTCCCTTGATTGCATGGACGCACCCGGGGTTAATCTGGAAGAAATCACCTTTCTTAATGGGTACCTCCCGGATGAACTCCGTCCACCTGCCCTGTTCAATCATGGACCTCAGTTCTTCCTTATCCTTTGCATGGTGGCCGATGACAATGGTCCCGTCCTCATCACAGTCCAGGATATACCAGCATTCCATCTTCCCAAGGGAACCGTTCTCATGTTCCGCCGCATATGCATTGTCCGGGTGGACCTGGATGCTTAAATCATCCCTTGCATCGATGATCTTCACCAGCAGCGGGAATTCCCCGCAGGAATCAGCCACGGTCCCAAACAGTTCCTTATGCTCCCTCCATAACGAACTTAAGGTATGTCCAGCATATGTACCGGATGACACCCTGCAGTCACCGCTTCTGTGTGCGCTGATAGCCCAGCACTCCCCTGTGTGCCCGCTTGGGATATCATAGCCATACACTTCCTTCAGGCGGCTTCCGCCCCAGATTGCTTCCTTAAATACCGGTTCCATCATTAACAGTTCTTTCATTCCCTTATCTCCCATCCTTACTGCATTATTTATATTTCAATATTGCCTTATTTCATCATACATAAAAATGGGGGGTTGTCAAGATTTACCGTTGAAGTAGCTGAAAATAAACAGCATATACCCGGCTGTCCCTGGAAAGGACAGCCGGATGCTGCATATCCGTATTTATTCAGCAGACAGGCTGAGGTTCTCCTCAATGCGGAGCAGCTGGTTGTATTTAGCCACACGGTCTGAGCGGCAGGGCGCCCCTGTCTTAATCTGTCCCGCGTTCACAGCTACCGCGATATCGGCAATGATGGAATCCTCTGTTTCACCGGAGCGGTGGGAAATAATGGTCCCGAATCCGGCCCGCTTTGCCATCTCAATGGCTTCAAAGCTTTCCGTCAGCGTGCCGATCTGGTTGACCTTTACAAGGATTGCATTGCCCGCCTCCAGGTCAATGCCCTTTTTCAGCCGTTTCGTGTTGGTCACGAACAGATCGTCCCCCACCAGCTGGATGCGGTTTCCCAGCTGTTCTGTGAGCATTTTCCAACCATCCCAGTCTTCTTCCTCAAGTCCGTCCTCAATGGAGCAGATGGGGAAACGGTCCACCAGCCCCCTGTAATATTCCACCATCTCCCCGGCGCTGCGCTGCACCTGTCTGCCCGCCATCCGGCTCTCGCCCGGGAACAGGTACAGGCCGGTGGCTTCATCGTAAAGCTCACTGGACGCCGCATCAATGGCAATCTTCATATCTGAACCAGGCTTCAGGCCATTCTTCTCCATGGCCTTAACAAGATACTCCAGTACCTCCTCTGAGTTCTTAAGGTCAGGGGCAAAACCGCCTTCATCGCCCACCCCCGTGCTGTATCCGTCTTCCTTTAAAAGCTTTTTCAGGGTATGGTATACCTCCGCGCACATCCTTAATCCTTCTGAAAAACAGCATGCTCCGTATGGCATGATCATGAATTCCTGAAGGTCCACCGTATTGTCCGCGTGCTTTCCTCCGTTTAGGATGTTCATCATGGGGATGGGAAGCTTTGAGGCGTGAATCCCGCCCAGGTACCGGTATAAAGGCATATGAAGCCCATTGGCCGCTGCCCTGGCCACTGCCATGGACACCCCAAGGATTGCGTTGGCTCCCAGCTTTGCCTTATTCTCAGTCCCGTCCGCCTCTATCAGCAGATGGTCAATATACCTCTGGTCCAGGGCGCTTTCAAAAAGCACTGCCTCGCTGAGCACTGAATTCACATGCTCCACTGCCTTTTTCACACCCTGCCCATTATAGCGCTCCCCGCCGTCCCTTAATTCCACGGCCTCAAACTTACCAGTGGACGCGCCTGACGGAACGGCAGCGCGTCCGCTTGCCCCGCCCGTAAGGCAGACCTCCACCTCCACGGTCGGATTCCCTCTGGAATCCAGTATCTCACGGCCCGTGACCGCCTCTATCTCCAACTCATTCAACATAAAAAATGACCTCCTCATATCAATCTCTCAATGATATAAGGATAGCCATTTTTTAGCATTTTATGTATGAAAATCTTAATTGAGCCGCGCCCCGTCCGCACCTACCATATATCCGTCCGGCGTGACCGTGCCCGCCAGCATGGCCCCGCTGTCATCGCAGTAATAAAACTTATCATTCCACTGGATCCAGCCGGTCTCCATATAGCCTTCCCCGTCAAAAAAGTACCACTTCCCGCGGATAGACTGCCAGCCATCCTTCGTATAGCTTCCGTCCGGATTCACATACCACCATCCCCTGTCATCCCGCATCCACTGTCCGTTCAGCCTGGCAAGGTCTTCCTCCGTCACATCCATATAGGTGGATTCCTGCCAGTCCCCTGCATTGCTGCGGCTGTCAACGGCCCTTACCTTAAAGTAATAGGTTCCGGTCCTGGGGAACCTGCCTGAAAAGTCAAAGCTGTTCTCCTTCACCGTATACACGTTTCCAATCCCGTCATCCGAGGTTGTGGAATTATTGCCATAGCGGCACAGACGCACCTTGTAGTTCTTAGCCAGGCTGTTATGGTCCCAGTGTGCAATGCCGTTGTACTCATCCCAGGTAAGCCCGCTGACATCCAGGTCCTCATCATCCTCGTCCAGCTTTTCCAGGGTAACGGTAAGCACCATCTCAGACTTGTCAGACTTGGTGGAGCTTGTCACATACTTCACCTTGTCCCCGCTGAAGGAAAATGCACTCTTGCCTGACTTTGCAAAGTAATAATCGGAATCAGCAGACAGCCACACCTCCACCTTCGGCTTGTCCCCGCCCACCCAGAAATCCTTTTCATTAACAATATCCACACTCTCAACGGAGCAGTTGCCGCTGCCCAGAGTAACATCCACATCGCCTCCGGACTCTCCTGCCTGGATATCATAAGAAAACGACAGTTCAATGGTGCCGACCTTCTCACGCTCCTCTTTTGCCAGGCTTACCATGGATATGGATGCAGCAACGGCCAGGGACAGCCCCAGCGTGATGACCCATTCCCGCTTTCTTCCCATAAGAAACTCCTCCTTTGAATTATTCTCACTTCATCATATCACAAAACCATGATAATTTGAATCTCATTTCCAGACCTTGGGTCTTATTTTTCCTGGGTCTTATTTTGCCCTGCACCTTATTTTGTCCGGATTCCTGCCATAAGACAGAGGACGGAAATGAATTTAAATACTGCCCCTGTACAGCGCTGGTGCCGCATACACCAAACTTGTTCTATTTTCATATAGTACTAATAAGCCGGCAAGCCCCATGGCCCCGGCCACTAAAACAGTTTGACGCAGGGGGATTACCGCTTGATTACATTAAGTCTATGCATGATTGTGAAAAATGAAGAGGCAGTGCTAGAACGTATCCTGAAACCCATGTCCCTGGCCGCAGACCAGATCATCATCATGGACACCGGCTCCACGGACAGGACCAGGGAGATTGCCAGACGTTATACACAAGAGGTCTATGATTATCCCTGGAAGGATGATTTTTCCGCTGCCAGGAATGCTGCCTGCGAAAAGGCTGTCATGGATTACTGGATGTGGCTGGATGCAGATGATACCGTCAGCCCTGAAACAGTAAGGGAGCTTATAAAACTGAAGGAAGAACTGGATCCATCCACGGATGTGGTAATGATGAAGTATGCCACTGGCTTTGATTCCAAGGGCAGGACAACATTTTCCTACTACAGGGAAAGGCTTTTAAAAAATCATCATGGTTTCACCTGGCGGGGACGTGTCCATGAGGCCGTTACCCCAACGGGGCAGATTATATACACGGATATTGAAATCCGGCATAAAAAGGAGGGAGAAGGGGACAAAGACCGCAACCTCAGGATTTATGAGGCCATGCTTAAGGACGGGGAAGCGCTGGAACCCAGGCATCAGTTCTACTATGCCAGGGAACTCTACTACCATGGGCGCTATGAGGATGCCATCCAGGCGCTGGAGGGCTTTTTGAAAGAGCCGGAAGCATGGATTGAGAATAAGATTGATGCCTGTCTGCATCTGGCCTACTGTCATGAAAAACTGGGCAGGCAAGAAGACGCCATGAAGGCCCTGACTGAAAGTTTTGCCTATGACAAGCCCCGCGGGGAAGCCTGCTGTGAGCTTGGAAAACTAAAAATGGACACCGGGAAACTATCAGAAGCAGTTTACTGGTACGAACAGGCCCTCTCTTTGGATCCGGATGAACAATCCGGGGCCTTTGTCCAGAAAGACTGCTATGGGTACCTTCCTTCCATCCAGCTGTGCGTATGCCATGACAGGCTGGGGGACCATAGACGGGCATACTATTATCACCAGAAATCACAGAAATTCAAGCCGGACAGCGAGGCAGTAAAGCTGAACCAGGCATATTTTGAACGGATATTGAAACAAAAAGTGGAGGCAGTGCCTCCCAAACAGTAAACAAGGAGATGTTGCTATGTATTTTAATTTTCCAAATGGAATGAATCAATATAATGACGGCGATATGGACGGCCGCGGAGAATCCATGAACATGGGCCAGCGCCGGCCAGGCTGCGGAGGCGGGTTTCCCTCTGTTTCCTGTCCTCCCCCGGGGTCAGGGTGCGGATGCTGCGGAAGAGGACCCACCGGGCCAATGGGACCAGCAGGACCGGCAGGACCAATGGGGCCGCGGGGATGCCCCGGAGTACAGGGACCAACCGGTGCAACAGGCGCCATGGGGCCACAGGGATATGTAGGACCTACCGGAGCCACCGGAGCCAGGGGACCACAGGGATATACGGGTGCGACAGGGCCAGCAGGTCCTCAAGGACTTCAAGGTATCCAGGGCCCCGCCGGACCACGCGGTGCTACGGGAGCCACTGGACTTCAGGGACTTCAAGGTATCCAGGGACCAACCGGTGTGACCGGTATACAGGGAATCCAAGGACCACAGGGTATCCAGGGGCCTGCCGGAGCCAGAGGAGCGACTGGTGCTACGGGAGCAACCGGTGTACAAGGTCTTCGCGGCCCCACCGGAATTACTGGCGCCACCGGTACAACTGGCGCCAGCCCTGTCATCACTGTAGCAGGAACCGTCACAGGCAATCCCGGCTCACAGGCGGCTGTGGATGAAACCTTTACCCCCAACGGGGCACAGCTCCTGTTCACCATACCGGCAGGAGCTACCGGCCCCCAGGGGCCTACCGGCCCTACCGGCCCTGCAGGAACACAAGGCCCCACCGGAGTCGCAGAAACCATCACAATTCGCAATACTGCCACAAGTACGCCTGGATCAGCTGCCGCAGTCGTGGATGTGACCGGAAGCCCTGACCATGTACTGGATTTTACCATTCCCGCTGGGCCTACCGGCGCTACGGGCGCGGCTGGCGTTACCGGGCCAACTGGGCCTGCTGGGGCCGATGGTGTGACCGGACCCACTGGCCCTGCCGGCACTGATGGTGTGACTGGTCCTACTGGCCCTACTGGGTCCGATGGTGTGACTGGTCCTACCGGCCCTACTGGCGCTGACGGTGTGACTGGTCCTACTGGCCCTACTGGGGCCGATGGTGTGACCGGGCCAACTGGCCCTGCCGGTGCTGATGGTGTGACTGGTCCTACCGGCCCTGCCGGCGCTGACGGTGTGACTGGTCCTACTGGCCCTACTGGGGCCGATGGTGTGACTGGTCCTACTGGCCCTACTGGCGCTGATGGTGTGACTGGTCCTACTGGCCCTACTGGTGCTGATGGTGTGACTGGCCCTACTGGCCCTGCTGGCGCTAATGGTGTGACTGGTCCTACTGGCCCTACTGGCGCCGACGGTGTCACCGGACCCACTGGCCCTGCTGGTGCCAACGGTATGACTGGACCCACTGGACCTACTGGCGCCGACGGTGTCACCGGACCCACTGGACCTACCGGCGCCGACGGTGTGACCGGACCCACTGGACCTACCGGCGCTGACGGTGCGACTGGACCCACTGGGCCTACCGGACCCACTGGCCCTGCTGGTGCCGACGGTATGACAGGACCCACTGGACCTACCGGCGTCGACGGTGCGACAGGACCTACCGGCGCCGACGGTGTCACCGGATCCACTGGACCTACCGGCCCTACTGGCGCCGATGGTGTCACCGGACCCACTGGCCCTGCTGGTGCCGACGGTACGACTGGACCCACTGGACCTACTGGTGCCGACGGTGTGACCGGACCCACCGGACCTACCGGCGCCGATGGTGCAACCGGACCCACTGGCCCTACTGGCGCCGATGGTGCGACAGGCCCTACTGGACCTACTGGCGCCGACGGTGTCACCGGACCCACTGGCCCCACCGGGGTAGGTGTCATATCACTTGCTCTTACCGTAGATGCAGGAACCGATACAATCACAGGCGGAATCGTCACGTTAGACAACGGGACTAACGTTCCTATTACCGTAACAACAGCATAAACAGTCCCCTTAAAACCACTGTAACCGCCAAAATCCATGGGATGTCTTGTAATATAAGCAGGAATCAAAGTCATTTCCGCCCAAGGAACCGCTGTATGTGTTTGTAAAGCTTTCTCTTTAGCGATAATACCACTCCATGCCCATCCAATGGAAGGATAAGTTACAGAATAAGGCAATATGACATGCGGCCCAATAATGCCGCAGTCCAGCCGCAGTTTATAAAAACCCCTGTTCCAGCTTCGTGCCAGAACAGGGGTTTTTAATTTCTTACACGCGAAATCAATAAAAAATCACAAGCCTTTTAGCAGGATTCAGATTGATTTTATAACTAACCAGCCACTTACAGAGCGAACTTTGACAGGCTGTCCACGCTGGATTCATCCACAATAACCAATATAAAACCGTATCCAGGAAAAACATATCCTATCCCAAAACCGCCGCTTTACACATTTTAAATATATAAAGCCAGTTGTCAATATGGAGGGGTTATAATACATCCATCTGATAAAACCCCATCTTTGAGTCAGCCGCTTTAGGTCATAAAGGCCTGGCGGGCTTTATTGAACGCTGGACACATGTACTATTATAGGGACTTTATCCCATCTGTGACAGGAGGAGGATTACCATGGCGGAACAGGAGGACATGTTCGTTCACAGAGTATGCCAGTCCGTGCCGTGTCCAGTCCTGTAGATTGCCCGCTCCACCATGCAGGCATTATTGCCCCTCGTTCTACGGATGTGACCTCTGCTGCTGTCCATGCAGGCCACAGCAAAATCCCTGCTACAGATAAGTGACATGCCTGATTCTGTATCTCCATTCCCCCTCAGGACAACGTGGACTGAAAAGGGCCGCAGACAGGTATCCGAACCCAGTCTGCGGCCCCTTATATCATCCTGACCCGGCCCTCTGCATTCTCTAACGGACCGTAAAATAATTGTGGTACATCTGGAAAAAGTTATCCGTGGTACATCCTTCCCCTTTGGAGAAATCCACGATTTCATCCAGATTATCCTTAAGTTTTACGGTGTGTTCCTTCACAAACGGTTCATAGATGGCCAGGAATGCCCTGGTCTTTTTCTCCTGGGCCAGCATGCTCTTTCTCGCCGCGGTGGCTTCCTCATCATAAGCATTGGTACATTTAAGGATGTAATATTTCCCATCCAGTTCCAGGATATCGCTGATTTCATTCTGCTCCAGGGAAAATGCAACCTCCTCCCTGGTATCCATTTGGCTGCTCCATTCCAGGGTATGGTTAATCTGCACATCCCTGGAACTCCTGGATGCAATATTGGCAAAGTCGGCATTGGCCTGCTGTACCTGGGACAGTATATCTTCAGCCCGTTCCCTGGAGTCCAGCACAATCTGCTGTACCTGGATTACTTTTGCCTCTGCATCGCTCACCTCCAGATTCTCATCCTTTGTAAGTTCTGCCACCAGCTTATCCGCCCTGTAATATTCACAGTACAGGTCATAGACCTCATGCTCAGTCACATCCATATAATCCCGGTCCTGCTCCGACAGCCCACGGTAATATTCTTTTGCCAGTGACTTCAGACTGTCCTTTTCCTGCCCGGTCAGTTCTATCTCCTGTTCATCCGCCATAAGATTGGTGGTCCCCAGTTCAATGAGGAACTGCTCAATCTGGCCCAGCAGCTTTTCCTCAAATGTGGCGCCGCTGTCATCCGCCTTTACAGACCACAGCTGGCTGGTATATATGTTCTGATACCGGTTGCGTTCCGTGGCTGCGACCACCATGATCTGTCCCTTTGTGTAATCCTTTTCAACTGTCCTCACACCTTCAGATGATACCGTCTTTTTGGAACAGCCGGTAACCGACAGCCCAAATACCAGGCACATGGCCAGCCCCATATAAACAGCCCGCTTTTTCATCCCCCGTACTCTTATTATTTTACTTATGTCCAATACGGAACTCCTTTCAAAGCAGGTGTTTCAGGATTTTAAGCACACCGTCATTCTCATTACTGTCTGCCTGGAACCTGGCCGCCTTCCTCACCTCATCCCTTGCATTGGCCACCGCGAAACTATAGTAAGCCTGTTCCAGCATTTCCAGGTCATTTAACTGGTCCCCGAATGCCATGGTCTCTTCAGGCTTTATGTCCAGGCTTTCCTGAATCGTGCGGATTGCCCTGCCTTTATTCACACCTTTGGCCATACAGTCCATCCACATATCACCTGCACAGGACATCTTCAGTTCGTCCTTAAACTCCTCATAAATGTCCCTGCTGGCAGCCTCAATGCCTTCCGGCTTATAAATCGATACCTTCACACACGGCTCATCCAATTCAAGGAGGTCATTTACCCGTGTCAGATTGAACTTATAACTCTCTATGAGCCAGTTCATCAGTTCCTCATTGGAGGATTCCAGATAATCCCCATTGGCTCCTGCATAAACAATCTCCAGGTCCGGATATTGGCGGACCTTTCTTATCATGCGGTGGACCAGTTCCTTCTCTATCGAATACACATAAAGGCTCCTGCCGCAGCAGCCCACATATGCCCCATTGTTGGCGACATAGAATATCTTCCTCTTAACCGGTTCAAATGCATGTTCCACGCTGGCCCAGGGCCTTCCGCTGGCAATGGCAAACTGAATCCCTTTTTCGCGCAGCTTTAAAATGGTCTCAAATACTTCCGGATTAATCTTTGACGAACCGTCCGGCACAAGGGTCCCATCCACATCCGATACAATCAGCTTAATCATCTTCCCTGTCCTCCAAAAGTACTTTTATCTCCTGGTTCAGCCGCCCCAGAGGCAGGCCCACCACATTGGCATAATCCCCGTCAATCCCCTTTATATAGGCTGCAAACCGGCCCTGTATCCCGTATGCGCCGGCCTTATCAAGAGGTTCGCCGCATCCTGCGTAGTCACTCATTTCCTCAGGCGTCATGGGATATACATGTACATCGGTCTTCTCAGCAAAGGTAACTCCATGGGTCCTTCCCTCTCCCAGGCAGAGAAGCACGGTCACCCCGGTATATACCTGATGGGTTCTGCCCTGAATTTTCCCAATCATCTCATATGCCCTCATAGGTGTTCCCGGCTTTCCAAGGATCTCACTTCCCACAGCCACCACCGTATCTGCCCCGATTACCATGGTACCTGCCCCGCATCCGGCTGCTATGTCCTCCGCCTTCTGCCTGGACAGTTCCATGACCACCTGCTCCGGCCTTCTTTCGCCGGTCTCTTCCTCCAACTGACTGGGCCTGATTTCCGGTTCAATGCCAATCTGGCCCAGAAGTTCCTTTCTCCTGGGAGAGGCGGACGCCAGCACAACATGGTATCCGCCCCATTGTTCACCTCTATTCATGTCTTACTCCTATCATAATCTTCAGCCGCGCACAGCCTGAAGGATGTGCGGCCAGCATACCTGCCATACCACAGCGGTACGCCATGTCAATAAACCTTCAGCCGTCCTATAACCGGCTCCTCTTCCTCCATACCGCCCATGCGCAGCCTCAGGCAGTGTATGAAATCCACCAGGTAGAATACCGTCAGCCCCACTGCCAGCATATTGCCAACATTGCCGGGGATGCGGATTACCAGGGTACGGACCCTGCTGTCCAGCACGTAGAAGAAAAACAGGCCCAAAAGCCCCCAGGCCAGGCTGCTCTCCAGGCATACCATTCCTCTATAATTAAATGCCTTGTGGCTGTAATCCCACCAAAATGCGCCAAACAGGCGCACCATGATATTGGCAGTCACCAGTTCCAGGGTGGTGGCCATTGCCATGGATGCAGTATAAAGCTCAATCGGCCTTCCTGAAACCGGGCTTAGAAGCATACATGCCCCCAATGCCCCAAATCCATATATGATGCAAAAGGGGCCATGGCCAAAGCCACGGTCCACCACCGGCCGCTTATATTCAACACTGAGAACGACACATTCCAGTAAATATCCAAGGAAACTATACATAAAAAACCAGTTGATGAAGCTATAAATATCCATTCTATCTTCTGTCCTTCCTGTCTAATGTGACGCTATCCCCCAACACACTAAAAGTAAGGATTCATTCCCAGGGCCAGCAGGATTCCAAGAATCGCACCAGCCATGACCTGAAGCGGCGTATGTCCCACATATTCCTTAAGCTTCTCCTGAAGCACCTCCGCGTTCAGCTTCAGTTTCAGCGGATTCTCACTAAGGATGGAATTGAGAAGCTTGGCCTGCTTACCGGTCTCGCGTCTCACCCCGATGGCGTCATACATAACAACCATGGACACCACGAATGACACCGCAAATTCAAAGGAGCCAACCCCGTATTTAAGCATGGCGGCCGTGGTCATGCCGCAAACAGTGGCTGAGTGGGAACTGGGCATGCCGCCTGAACCCACCAAACGCTCCGCATTAAAGCTTTTATTGAGAGCAAAGTCAATCAGTGTCTTAAGGAACTGGGCAACCACCCATCCCATGACCGCACTGACAAGAACCTGATTGCCAAGCATTTCTGTCCAAACATTCATATTGTTTTTCTCTTTCCCCTTTCGCTAACGTCTGGCCGGCTGTGCAAAAAAGCACATCATCAGCCAGCGCTTAAACCGGGCCGTTGTTTCCAATGTACTGCATAGCTTATCCGCACAGGTCACGGCATATCCAGCCTTGGTCACAGGCGGTATGGGCGTCAGGGGCCACATATGGCGGAGGATGATAACCTCCTCTTCCCCTGTCAGTTCAAAATACTTCCCTGCGTTGCGGAGCGCTTCCTTGGGATGGGTAAACCCATGAAAATGCTTCCCTGTTTCCCTGGCATGTGTATGCCAGTCGTATAAAAACAAATCATGGAGAAGCCCTGCTCTCGCAGCGCTTCTCCAATTTCCTCCAAACCTTTTACATAACTTATATCCTAAATATGAAACCTGTATACAGTGGGCTTTACATGTGGTAGTCCCGTGCTGTATATACTGATCCATAGACTGGAATACAGGATGCTCTAAAATGTCCCTGACACAATCCATATATTCCTGATTCCCCGTGTAGTCATATAATCCGGACGGCTCCATGGGCATCACACCTTTCTTCTTTTATCAGATTCATTATCTGACATTTCAGGTCCGCTGTCAATATCCAATCAGCCAATCATAAAGTTCCTGATACTTGGCGGCAGAGGTTGACCAGGAATAATCCTTTGCCATGGCCCTGTCTATGATCTTGTTCCATTCACGGCGCTTATTGTAGTAAATATACATTGCATACCGCACGCTGCCCAACATCTCATGGGCATTGTAGTTGGCAAATGAAAATCCGGTGCCGGCACCCTCATATTCATTATATGGTTCAACCGTATCCTTTAATCCGCCTGTCTCCCTTACAATGGGAACCGTTCCATAACGGAGGGACATGAGCTGGCTCAAACCGCACGGCTCAAACAGGGACGGCATAAGGAATGCATCACACGCCGCGTAAATCTTATGTGACATTGGCTCAGAATAATAAATCTGAGCGGACACCTTATCATGGTACTTCCAGTCATAATGACGGAACATGTTCTCATATCTCTCGTCGCCGGTTCCCAGGACTACCAGCTGCATGTTATCATTACACAGTTCATCCATGACGCCCTGAATCAGATCCAGGCCCTTCTGGTCCGTGAGACGTGAGACAATTCCCACCATGAACTTCTTCTCATCCACAGGCAGTCCCAGTTCCTCCTGGAGCGCCTTCTTATTCTTTGCTTTTTCCTTGCGGAAATTCCTGGCATTGTACTTCTGGACAATATATGGGTCTGTCTCAGGATTGAATTCATCGTAGTCAATACCATTGACAATACCTCTCAGGCTGTTTGCCCGGGATCTCATAAGTCCATCCAGGCCTTCGCCATAGAACGGCATCTTAATCTCTTCCGCATAGGTATCGCTTACCGTGGTAATGGCATCTGCAAATACAATTCCGCCCTTTAACAGATTACCGTCCTTATAAGCTTCCAGCTTATCCGGAGTAAAGTAATAGCTGGGCAGTTCTGTAAAGCGCTGGATTGTCTTAACGTCCCATACGCCCTGGAACTTAAGGTTATGGATAGTGATGACAGACTTCATATCACGGAAGAAATCACCCTCATGGAACTTATCCTTAAGAAGCACGGGTATCAGTCCTGTCTGCCAGTCATGGCAGTGTACCACATCAGGCTGGAATCCGATAACAGGCAGTGCGGACAAGGCCGCCCTGCAGAAGAAACAGAACTTCTCCAGATCCCAGTACCAGTCTCCATATGGCTTGGGACCGTTAAAATAGCTTTCATTATCAATGAAATAAAAAGTAATGCCTTCATGTACATACTTGAGGATGCCTACGTAGCGGCTCTGTCCCAGGAAGTCCATATAAAAATGGTCCACATATTCCATCTTGGAACGCCACTGTTCCTTGATGCACAGGTACTTCGGTATCATGACCCTTACATCGAAATACTCCTTGTCAAAGCATTTGGGCAGAGAGCCAACCACGTCTGCCAGTCCTCCTGTTTTGATAAACGGCACTGCTTCTGAAGCTGCAAATAATATTTTCTTCATCCAAACCTCCCTCTCCTGACGAACAGGTTCCTTATGCCTTTCCATATAGTATACCGTATTTTACCGAAATTAGGAAGTTTTTTCTGACGAAATTGTTTTAAATTTTTTTGTATTCTAACAATATTTTATCTGAAATCAGCGCAATAAACTCGGAGTTGGTAGGTTTACCTTTGCCTGTGCTGATTGTATACCCGAACACCTCGTCAATGGTCTCCATTTTCCCTCTTCCCCATGCAACCTCAATCGCATGACGGATGGCTCTTTCCACACGGCTTGCAGTTGTCTGGTTCCGTTTGGCGATGGCGGGATAGAGGATTTTTGTGACGGAACTCATCATCTCCTGGTCCTCCACGGACATTGCGATTGCATCCCTTAAGTACTGGTAACCCTTGATATGGGCTGGTATCCCAAGTTCATGAAGCATTTTCGTAATATCCGTCTCCAGATGTTCCTTCATGTACTCTTCCCTGGTGATGTGTGACTCCTCTCCAGGTTCAAATGGAGCAGATACCACCTTCCCAGTCATCTGTTTCTCAGGCAGTTTTCCAATATGACGAATTTTATTCACCAGGATTTCTTTGTCAAAAGGCTTCATCAAATAGTAGTTGGCGCCTGCTTTAAACGCATCTTCTGTCATCTGTTCCCCGCCTACTGCACTTAAAATGATAAACGCAGGGTTTTTCATAAATGTATGTTCGCTCTTGACCTTTTCCACAACAGATATACCGTCAATTTTCGGCATAACTAAATCCAACAGCACAATATCCGGCGTTGTATCTACAATCATATCAATGGCATCTGCGCCATTGTCAGCCTTTCCAATCACGGATAATCCATCTTCAGCGTTAATCAGCTCATCCAGAGTATTCAGAATCAGCGGATTGTCATCAACAATCGCAACATTCAGCTTTTCCACTTCCTTTTACCTCCTAAAATTGTTTGCCTATGCTAAACTGCCTGCTAAAATATGTGTTAGTTGATTTTCGACCTTATGGTTTACAAAAATCCATATCATTCGTCCTGAGCTCCTGGCGAATCTTATTATATATGCTCCCCATAGCATATATCAACGATTCGTGGTCGCAATTTTAGACACGTGTCGAATTATCATTGTATCATTGAGGGTGACATTTTGCAATATATTGTTTTATCTATTAACAAATTTGTAATTAATATCCAGTACATTTTTGGAAATATTACACAATTCGACACATTTTTTATCATTTCCCTCTTTTTTCGACCATTATGTCCATATTTCTACAGGCAATATATAGAACGCACAGTCCCTTCATTTCTCCCTGTCTTTTGATTCAGAAAATTTTAAAATCCTGTCGGAACAGGATACCTGTAAACCGCAGATTCTTTGTGGAATGCGTATAGAATAGCCCCCCTGCCGCCGTCTATATGAGACACCGTTCCCCGGCAGATACCATACCGTTCCTGGATGTCCTTGGTATATTATCAAAATAATCCCGGGCTTTGCAGCATTAAATTGTTATTTAATCCACTGGATTGCAGGTAAAAAGAAGGAAAAGCCATTTCATGTGCCATAAAATAGAGTTATATGGCCGTGATTAAACAAGCTGGTTATATGACACAGAATTATGTCTGTCTCCTGTTTTGGTATCTATAACAATAATTCATACAATCCAGCAGCTGGCGCCTTTTCTCTTTCAGGAACATCTAATTCCGTTACTCAACAGGAATACGGTTTACTGTGCATTATCCGACATCAGGTGCATCCAGTCCTGGTTCTCATAACAGATAACAGATGAAAAAGACGGCCCGCTCATAAGAACCGGCCGTCCATTGACATGTCTGCATCAGACAGACATTATCTCGTCATCTGTGTTTTTTCTTTTCATTCTCATAGATTTCCAGAAACTCCACTGGATTTTTAGTAAAGATTTTTTCCAATTCATAAGACAGGGAAAATGGATCATACTCACTAAAAACATTGGGTATGTACTGATAAAGCTTATCCGCTATGCCCTGGACATGCTCTATATCAGTCCCGGTCAGGCTGTAAATTTTATTTTCAGTGAAAATGAGAAGCTTCACAATAAACGGGCCTCCCTTAATCCCAACTTGGGCGCATATCCAATATACCTTATGGCGTGGGATAGCCGTTACCTTTGAAGTACCTTTGGGGCCGCCCTTTACCCCGCATAGAAGCAAATAAGAAGGCATCAAAACAATCTTCTCTCCAGATGCCTTCGCAGGATCTGAAAATTTATCTATGTATTCCTCTACCAGGATTTTACCCTCAAGCGCTTCCCCGTCAATAATCCTTCCAGCCGCTTCCTGTGTATTATCCTTATAAGGGAGAAATAAATTATCGCCGTTCCTGGCGGTCCGTCCCGTTGCAATCAATTTAATCACTGTGCAAACCAGCACAAGACCTATTATGATGATTAAGTAAAAAGATATACTGCCATAGGAAATATTGTTGAAATTGATGGAATCCTTTCCAAGAAAATAAATGACTGCGAGGGCACAGGCAAACACAATCAATAATTTGTAAAACATTTTCCTCGTTGCCCTATTAACACGTTCTGATTCCTGTGCCAAGTATCCATGATCCATATTGGCTTTCTCCTTATAAGTTTATTCCGTACTGTTTACTTACGTATAACTGCATGGTTTATTTTTCAATTCATTATACTGTTTTTTCTTTCTGAGCACAAATCAATTCAGATGGGAAGATGCTGGATTGTAGGTTACCAGGATTGAGGTAACCAAGGCCTTGAAGCAGCCACTCCTGGGGATACAATCCTTTAACCTCCTCTGAAGCAGTTACCTGGAATGTTATTGATATTGATAGGAGGTTACGTTTCTGCCGTTATCATAAAAAAGGCCCCTGTATATTCAGCTATGGCGGAGCCGTTTAATTATGATTAATTTTTTAAGCTGTTAGTGTGGAATTGCTGGGATTGTAATTGGATGTACCATCACGCAGGTGGTGACTATAAAGCGGACGAATGAAGATCTACTTTATAAAATTTCAATCCACACCACCACGCAGGTGGTGACATCTAACTGCTTTTTCCTTATAGCATCTTCTAAGATTTCAATCCACACCACCACGCAGGTGGTGACAACAGAAACGTATCACGGATGCAATTAATGGATTATTTCAATCCACACCACCACGCAGGTGGTGACATGTTTCCTATAAATAGGAACAAAGTTTCTATAATTTCAATCCACACCACCACGCAGGTGGTGACATTTCCGCCAGCTCCGATGCAGATGCCACCTTGATATTTCAATCCACACCACCACGCAGGTGGTGACGCAGAGCAACCGGCAGACAGCGGATAAGCTGATAATTTCAATCCACACCACCACGCAGGTGGTGACCCCGAAACGAGTACCAGGATTTAAAAGCGAAATATATTTCAATCCACACCACCACGCAGGTGGTGACCTGCTGCAAGGCTGCTATTTTTTCGCTGTCCCGTTATTTCAATCCACACCACCACGCAGGTGGTGACCGTTGACTACAGCGCGGACAAGACACTGTACAGATTTCAATCCATACCACCACGCAGGTGGTGACAATTCAAAGGTACCCAAAACAGAAGCGGATAAAAATTTCAATCCACACCACCACGCAGGTGGTGACTTTTCAGTCGATACGGCAAAGAGCCTGGTTAAAATATTTCAATCCACACCACCACGCAGGTGGTGACGAAGGAGTGGAAGAGACAGGTAAATGATTTGTTATTTCAATCCACACCACCACGCAGGTGGTGACTGATGATTGCGATGGGGTATGGGTTGATTATCTATTTCAATCCACACCACCACGCAGGTGGTGACCATAACCTTCGGGGACAGCACGGATTACGTCCTGATTTCAATCCACACCACCACGCAGGTGGTGACGTAAATTTTTAGAGGACATGGGCCTGACCAAGATTTCAATCCACACCACCACGCAGGTGGTGACTGACTTAAAGGACAAAACCTCCCTGGACGAACTATTTCAATCCACACCACCACGCAGGTGGTGACTCTGCGGGATATCCTCATCCTTTCCTTTTCTGAGATTTCAATCCACACCACCACGCAGGTGGTGACAGCAACATAATATGTCCGGTATGAGACATCAAGGATTTCAATCCACACCACCACGCAGGTGGTGACTCGTCTGCCAGAAGGAACCAAGCCAGATACAGGCAATTTCAATCCACACCACCACGCAGGTGGTGACTATCTGCAAATGTTGGACGTTCCCTCCTTACATCATTTCAATCCACACCACCACGCAGGTGGTGACGTATGTTCGCCTTAAGTTCCGATATGTCAACCTTATTTCAATCCACACCACCACGCAGGTGGTGACGAGGATTGATATATATTCATACTATATTGCTAGATTTCAATCCACACCACCACGCAGGTGGTGACCAGAATGGAAGTGAAAATATATACCTTGCCAGACGATTTCAATCCACACCACCACGCAGGTGGTGACTGACAAGTCCGGGGAAGTAATAGCGTATCACATAGCATTTCAATCCACACCACCACGCAGGTGGTGACAAGCGAACGCAATCGGAATTTCTGCGGCAGCAGCAGATTTCAATCCACACCACCACGCAGGTGGTGACAGCAATTCTACACAACCAATCATACCTACCCCCATCAATCTCCACAAAAATTTCCTACATCAACCGCGTATCGCCTCCCCAACCACTCGTACCATCCAAAATAACGCCCTCTATTCCCAATTTTCCAGGTGCGAACCTCCCAGGATTTTCATGTACGCTTCCCATTCGCACCAGGGCCTGCTTGAAAATTCATTCCCGCCATCTGCCATCTGGGCGCCCCGCTTCGCGGTATATTTTCCCCAAAGGGGGACACCCTGCTGACGTGAAAGCAATTTTCAAACATACCCTAAAAAATCAAAGGCTCATCAACCTTAATTCCTTTACCGACGCCTATCTGCTCCACCTTTGCCTTATTTTGATTCCCAAGATAATAAAACCTCAGGCTGTCCACGCTTTCATCTATGATATCCGTCAGTATCGACTTCAGCATCAGGCACTGGCCAGGATCCAATATACATTCAAATACGGAATTCTGGACCCGGGTTCCGTAGTTAACACATTGTTTTGCCACTTTCCGCAGTCTGGTCTTTCCTGCTGCTGTTTCCGTATTTACGTCATAGGTAATCAGGACCAGCATATGCCCTCCTACTTCCAGAAAAATGGCGGATATTCATCGATGTCACCTCTCAAGAACCTGGCCAGCAGCATGGCCTGGACAAATGGTATCATCCCCCACTCCACCTTTTCCCCCAGATAAGGATGGGTGATGACGTCTTTTTTCCTATTCTGCCACTCTGTCAGAAGATTCTTTCTTGCCTTATCGCTCATCAACACCGCGCCATCTTCTTTTTTGGTAAAATCCTTCCCAGTAACCATCTTCCGGTTAATCAATGCCAGCACGAAACGGTCAGCCAAAACCGGTCTTAATTCCTCAATCAGGTCCAATGCCAGCGAGACACGCCCTGGTCTGTCCGTATGCATGAATCCCACATACGGATCCAGGCCAACGGTCTCCAGCGCAGAGGCAACCATACCGGTCAGCAACGTGTAAACAAATGATAACATTGCATTCACATTATCCAACGGCGGCCGTTTATTCCTGCCTGAAAATATAAAATCCTTTTTCTGTTGCAGAATCAGCTGATTGAACACGCCAAAATAGACGCTGGCCGCCTCTCCCTCATACCCTCTCAATTGCGCCATGTCCGTACATGCTTCAATGTATCCCAACGAATCCTTTAAAAATCCGGAGGCCCGTTTCATCTGTTCAACGTCCACCTGAAAGCCATGATCCCTGGTTGCCCGTTCCAGTACCCAACGTGAGTTATATACCTTGCCCAGTATGTAGTTCCTGGCTATCCCAAGGGCTATATCAGAATCATTGGACGCTTCATACTGGCGTTTCCTAAGGATTACATTCCCCTTAACGCTTCCCGTAACCCTTGCCAGGAATTTCCCCTGTGGCGTTAAAAAGCACAGGGAAATATTCCGGCTGGCACATCCGCCCATAAGCGCCGGGCTGGCTCCCCGATATCCAAAAGACACGATTGCTTCCAGATTATGCAGCGGTATCCGCCCCATTTCCTGGGACTGGTTGAAAATTACCACGTTTTCTCCATCCAGTGAAAGATAACTGTCCTCGGACGTCACATACAAGGTGTTCAGCAATTTCTTCATCCGCAATCCTCCGTTATGGTCTTATGGATATATCCTTTAACAGAAGGTGTCTTTCCCAGTTTAGGCAGGCAGATATCCTTCAAGGAGCAGGCATTGCAGCTTTTGGACCATCTTACCTTGGGCGTATACCGCCTGTCATACATCTCATGCATTTCGGCGAAACTTGAACTTACCTGCTCTTTAAGTTCCTCTGAAAAGACAACAATCTGTCTGCGCCGTGTTTCTCCGTAAAAAACAGCACCTACCTGAATATGGGTTGAAAGCATCTCCTCCAGGCACATGGCCTGTGCGGTCAGCTGCAATATGTCAATCTCCGTATCTTTAGGACTGCCCTTCTTATACTCAATTGGATAGACATCATAAAGTCCCCTATGCCCATGGATGGAAATCCCGTCATCCGACTTCCTGAATTCCACAATATCACACTCACCGCTTACCCCCATGGTTCTGGAAAATACAGGCATTGACCTGCTGACTATGACATCCTTTCTCTTTTCATTGAAATATGGGTCGTGGGCATTTTTATGAAGCAGTTCCCCTGCCACGGTATATTCATTTTCCTGCCATTGCTGCTCAATATGGATTAATGCCCACTGTCTTCTACAGAATGCAAAATGCTGGATTCCAGAAAGCATCAGAAAATCTTCTTCCCTATACTCCATCATATTTTCCTTGATATCTCCACGGATTCCGGAATCTGCCCTTCATGAATGGTTACGGAATAATCCCTGTACTGTCTTGGATAGAGGACGTCAGCCTGTTTTTTCACCTCAACCGCGTCAAACAGTTTATAAGCCGGGCAGTCTCCCAGTTCCTTGCTGTGCTTGAACACAATCAGTTCCCTTACTGCCATCTTGCCCCTTGCCGCCGAATGGTCAATTTCGAACATATTAATGATGGCCTCCCAAAGCAGATCCAGATCTTCCTCAGAAAAACCAGTAACTTTTCTTGCCAGATTGGCGGAAATATAACCTTCCGCACGGTAAAGGGCATAGGGGACAATGTTCTTCCTTCCCATCTCCGTGCTTTTATTCTCCGCATCCTTCTCTGTCGTGATTGCCACACGGGTGATGGTCACTTCCTGGCTCACGATTGGGTCAATACTTCTGGCAAATCCCAACTGTACCGGTCCCCGAACCTGGCCGCAGTTCAGCGCCGCCTTTACAAACGTGGTCATGACGGCCCCAAAAGTCCTGATGTCAAAGAAATTCCGGCACATGAAGTCCCTGATTTTCCGGTCCACATCAGGGTCTTTTTTCTTTAATTCCTTGATATCCTTATCATTGGTATGCAAGTCTTCATACGCCAGGTTGTCGCTCCGGTTTAATGGCACATCTTCTTTTATGTAAATTTTGTATCCAGTTTCATCTTCTTTCACAGTCTCCACATAATTGCGGATTTTGCGTTTTAAGCATACATCGGTCACAATTCCATATCCGCTTTCCGGGTCAATCCTTGGCAGGTTTCCTGCGTCCGGATCCCCGTTGGGATTTCCGTTTTCCACATCGAACAATATAACAAATTCATACCTGTTTTTAATTGCTTCTCCCATCTTATTCTTCCTCCTTCGCTTTCTTCTCATACCGCTTCTGTGTCTGGAAATAATAACCCAGGTTGAAAATCCCCTGGTCCTCTAAAGATAACCGCTTAGGATAACTTGGAACGCCTTCACATGACTCTACGATTATATTCTGAAGTTCAACAAGGATTTTTTCATAGTAAATCTCCTTACCCTTGTTATTCATTTTCCTGATATGGCTGTTCTTCAATTTAAACAGAATAGGAAAAATCGATGCCGGCGTGGCACAGGCGGCATTAAAATAACGGTCCTTAATTGTTGCATTAATTCCTGGATTAGCCTCCTGTTGAACCGCTTCCAGCACGGCAAATTCCCGCCCCAGAGTATAAGCTACATTCTTACTGTTTTCGTTCAGTTCCACTGTCAATACCTCCTTATCGCAAGTTCCGTTCCTCAATAAAAATGCCTTGATAATCGCCGCCCTGCCTCTTGTTATCTTATATATCCCATTGTCGCTGTCATCCTGTTCCGCCCTTATCCGCCCCATGACCGCCATGTACAGGGAGTTAGGATACCTGTCACCGGATATGATGGAACGGTACACAGCCCCTGCCATATTGGATGCCGGCTTCTTGTCCCTGGACTTCTTATTCACCGTCTCCATCAGCATACGCCATACCCCCAGATACTGGATGCTATCTTTGGCAGGCCGGACTATTTCCATCCGGTCGTAATGCTCTTTTAAATGTCTTAGGATATTTCCAAAACTATCCTGATAAAAGAAACGGACCGCAATCCTGGCCGCATTTGGCGCCAGGCCTAAGATATAAAACCGTTGTTCCAGGGAAATGCTTTCCTCAACCCCCTGTATATGGATTGCTTTCCCGGCTTCCAGATTCTTAAAGACCCCGTCCACAATCTCAAAGTTCTCAATGGTTGGCTCCGCTACCCCTGAAAAAACATTCTGGCATACTTCATTTCCATCCTCAGACCAATAGACAACCGTAACATCCCCAATGGTTGTCACATGCTTCTTATCTGCCAGCAGATGGTTCAAGGCAGTGGTATAGGCATAAGCCGCATACTCTCCCACAGGAGCATTGTAACTCTGTTCCTTTCCATAAGACTCAAATGCCGGTGCGTTAAATGATACCAGGGCTGCTCCGCTTGACTGCGCCCCCTGCACGCCTTTAATGGTTCCATGGATCCGGGAAATCCCGGTTCTTTTGCCCGTGACCAGGCAAATGCCTTCTGGTCCAGCCGATGCTCCGGCCCGGTAAGCCTCCCACGCCGATATTATGGAACCGTCCAACTGCGCATACTCATCATCCACATAAAATACAAGGTTAGCCCCTGCCATTATCTCTTCCAATGCATCTGACAACACAGGATCATCCTGCGCTTTTTCAGGATCCCAGGTATCAAAGTACCGGAGAATAGCTTTTCCTGCGCGGGATTCTACGTCCTGAAGTATTTTGATGTGCTTTTCTTTTGCACATTGGAAACATTCCTTTGAACGTTCCGGTTTTCCTTTATTATCCATGCCCAAAAGATAGCTGGAATTATCACATAAAAAATTGGAGGCAATACCGGAGGAACGGGTAACCATCTGAGGAACCTTCATGGATTGAGGCTCTAAGACCATTTTCTTTCCTCTCTCTTTTTCCACTTTCAGAGGAATGACCCGCTTCAGTTTTCCATCACCGGACAATTCAAGCGCAAATGACACTTTTGCCGTGCACCAACCCGGGCTGCTGATTTTCCCCTTCTGTTCCAGAGTCTCATAATATTGAACCAGTGACTGCAAAATCATCGAATCACCTCGCAATCCCGCACATCCAATATACCATTTGTCAACACAGCCCTGAAAAACATGGGCTGGATGTCTTCCGGATCTGAATAATCAAAGTCATACAGCATATATCCCAAGTCCCTTTCTTCCCCTTCATATGCCGTATCTACATTTTCCTGCTCAAACAATTCAAAGTTTGCCGGGAATTCCCGGCACCCAAAATACGGCATATGATAACACTCCCCACGCCGTAACCGCCGCATGACTATGTCCTTAAATTTTCCCGGATTATCACATGGGCTGGCCTTTTCCGTCATCTCAAAATGTGCCTCAATCACATAGTCCACGTCCCGCAGCAAAATAGCGGCACGCTGGACAATATCCTCCTTGCTGCTGATAAATAATGGCTTGTCCCCTCCATTCATGACCGACAGCACATTGTTTGCCGATATCTTGCTCTTTACTTCGTTCCTTCGGATGCTGGTAAACTGAACTGGTTTTCTTACATAAATCCGATCCACAACCCACCGCATTCCTGGATGCCAGTAAACAGCTTCCAAAATCCCTCTGGCCGCCGATGGCGTCATCATGTCATAGCTGCATCGTTCTACCTTCATCTCCGGTCTGGAAAAAAGGGCCAAATCACCCCAAACCCGGACCTTTACGCCTTTTCCCATGAATCAGGATCCCTCCTTCCTGCTACAATATATTTATGGTTAATATCTCTTACAGATAATCAGAAAAATACTGCTTCGCCTCTTTCCACCTGAATCTCCAGGCCAGTTTCCTCTGTATACTGCTCCCTGTTTCTTAAAATATAAAGTTCCATTGGGATTGCCTCCAGCCTCCCGGCTCCATTTAACGTTTCAAAATCCGCCTCATAAATATTGACACAATATTGTCCTGCATCCCGCATCAACTGACGGGAATGCTCTCCTCTGCGGATTCTCTCCACTATTTCTTTTGCTTCCGGCTCTTTGTCAATCAGAACCGTCCTTGTATCATTTTCAATCAATCTAAACTGTTTTGCAACAGTTGCAAAAGGAAAAAGATAGGTACGCCGCCCGTCTTCCAGCTGTCCGACAATATTCTTAGCATCAAGGCCTTCCCCTTTGAAATGATAAAGCCTTGAAAAATAAGAATCGATTGCTTCCAAGGAGGTGATATCTTCATATTCCTCAACAACCTGCTCCGCTACCTTTATAGGCAATTTTAACGTTGAAGGATTATGAATCCCATCATTCTTTTCCAGTGTGAAAATAATTGTACTGCAATCCTCCCGCGGCCGCTTCCCCTCCCTGTTACAACGCCCGGCAGCCTGGATGACAGAATCCACCCCCGCCAGTTCCCGGTATACTGTCTGAAAATCAAAGTCTACCCCCGCCTCGACCAAACTTGTAGATACAAGCCTGCAGGGCATTCCATTCTTCAGCAATTCCCTTACGGTTTTTAGCAAACGTTTCCGATGCTTTGGATACATAAAAGTAGAGAGATGGATTGCTGCCCCCTCGTCCTTTAATGCCTGATACACTTGTTGAACCCGCCTTCTGCTGTTCAGGATACAAAGCACCTGTTTCTCTTTCTTTAATCTTTGTACTAATTGCCCTTCTGATAACTCCCCTGCATTTTTCAGAACCGTGCGTTTGAAAAATTCATATTGCCCTTTCACATCGGGACATACTTCTTTTATCATAATATGCTTGGGAAATAATGGTTTCAGGGAAGGCTGGGTTGCTGTACAGAGGACAGCCGTACTCTGGTAGTTATAAACTAATTCACTAATTGCTTTTATACATGGTTTAAGATAATTGACCGGAAGCATCTGCGCTTCGTCAAATATGATAACGCTATTGGCAATGTTATGCAGCTTCCGGCATTTTGAGGTTTTACTGGCAAACAGGGACTCAAAAAACTGGACATTGGTAGTCACAACAATAGGGCAATCCCAGTTTTCAGATGCTAATTGTACCGGTTTCAATTCCTCCGAATCGTTAAAAACCACATTACAATGGTCTTCCAAAACATTTGCCTCTCCCAAAATATCTTTAAATACCTGAGCGTTCTGTTCGATGATGGATGTGTATGGAATCACATAGATAATACGGTCCATGTTATGGGTTTTTGCATGTAGAAGTCCAAATGCAAGTGAAGATATGGTCTTTCCGCCGCCAGTAGGAACCGTCAGTTGATAGAGTCCGCGACTCCACGTTCCGGCCTCAAGGCATGCCCTTAAGATTGCAGTTCTTCTTCCGTTCACTGTATCGGTATCTTCATTTTCCAACCACGGTTCCACGTGACAGAACAGACGTTCATACAACGTATGGATAGAATCGAAACCACCTCTCTTTTTGGAACTTCCAAGCATGAATTGTTCCGTGTTAAGATAATCTGCATCTACCAGACACGAAAAAAGCATCCGGATAAAAAATGACAGGCTAAATCCCCCATCGCCTAATGGTCTCAAAGGAATTGCCGGAAACTCAGGAATCCCGATTTCTGACCGAAAGGCCTGATAGTCTTCAAGCCTTTTCTTCATGCGCCCTTTAAGGGTAGGCTCTCCTCCAGTATCAGCGGTACTTCCCCCATCCAAAAGCCCGGAGTGATGTCCCGATATGCAATATGCGCCAATATAATTCTTCCTGTCATATAATTCCCGTGCCCCCGCCGTGGCATGGTCCGTAATGGCCCCGCCCCGAAGACGCTGCTGGAACTTATCCGAATACTTGCCAATGTCATGAAGATATCCGCATCCATATCCCCATTCCCTGCACCCAAAGGCCTGTGCAAAATCCCCTGCTAATCCGGCGGTTTCGATGAGATGGGACGCGATACTCTGCTCCGTTGTTTTATCTTCTGATATGTGCGCTAGATAGATAATATAGGCCTCCTCCTTTCTGCATTTTATTGTGGGTATTTATTACGTATGATAATGATGGTATTTAAGAGAACTGAATTAAGGCTATTTGTATGCAGATTTTACGCTGGGGGCAATCGTGGTAGTGGTCTATAGCGCTTTCTGTTTGATTATGGTGGTAATTAGTTCTCTTATGGATAATTATATTTTGGGGGGTATAGCCTTTGCAGAGACTGACGCGGTTAAAATCTGTAAAACATATAGTCCTATGATTTCAATCCACAGCCTCATCACAGAGGCCGACTTAACCGGTTCAATGTGGCAGGACAGGCAATGGCTATTTCAATCCACAGCCTCATCACAGAGGCCGACAAAATATGGGCATGTATCAAACATATCCGAGCAATTTCAATCCACAGCCTCATCACAGAGGCCGACGCAGGACTTAAGATAATCCCTTGCGCCCGTGGTGATTTCAATCCACAGCCTCATCACAGAGGCCGACATATACCATATCGCCATCCCATTGCAGATGAAGGATTTCAATCCACAGCCTCATCACAGAGGCCGACGGTATGGTGGAAAGGAATCCGATGTCATCATTAATATTTCAATCCACAGCCTCATCACAGAGGCCGACGACTAGACCATCCTTGCGCCGAAACATGTATTTTATTTCAATCCACAGCCTCATCACAGAGGCCGACATTGAAAGCAAAATAAAAATTCCTATTATAATAATTTCAATCCACAGCCTCATCACAGAGGCCGACTCTTTAATCCTGACAAAGTATGGGTAGTCAAAAATTTCAATCCACAGCCTCATCACAGAGGCCGACCTACTTTTGTAAAGTTCATAGAATCTTTCTATGATGATTTCAATCCACAGCCTCATCACAGAGGCCGACGGGTATCTTAACAGCTATTATTGCCCGGTATGCGATTTCAATCCACAGCCTCATCACAGAGGCCGACGATAACGCACTTGCTACGCTGTCACAGAGGTTTGAAAAATTTCAATCCACAGCCTCATCACAGAGGCCGACAGCAAATATGCCTATTTTTATAACGCAATCATCATCTTTTTTGTTAAATTATACCATTTTCTCTTACCATATACAAGCCATCATCCTATTTTTTCAATATTCCTCAAAACGCTGCTAAAATTATCTGGTGCGAATCTCCTGACTTTTTATGTGCACTTGACATTCGCACCAAAGCAAAATTGGTTCAAAAAGACAATACTTCCTTTAATCACCATCGCCCTCACACTGTAAGATATATCTAATACTAAAAAGACTCGATAAAGTAATACAGACCAAAACCACAGCAATCTCTCAAGATTGTGATTATGAACCATACATATGTATGGCGATTTATCCATAACTTATTTTTTAAAAATTTCCTATATATGCTGTTAGATATCTCTCCAAATATTGTTTCAGGGTTTTCTTTTACCCGTTCCCTGGAGGCAATTGGCTGCCATCCCATTCCCGTTCGTATTCAACCGTTTCATCTGAATCTTTTCCGGCCCATATTCTTCAACAGCCTTTGGAAGGACTTGGAGAAATTCTGTCTGACTGCCAAACCCAATCCGGTTCTTCCCAAACCATCGAAACGATTGTTTTCCTTGGCCATTATCAACTTCCGGATAGCCCACATCTAACGGCCGATTTTGATAATCAGCCATAAGTTTGAGTGTCTTTATCGGATTCCCTGCCTCATCTATATGGACCCCCAACTTATCATAATCCCCAGAAACCAGTTTTAATTCTCCAGTTTCCTTATCCAAAGTCTGAATCTTAAGGTTATCAATGCGAATCTTTACACTACCAAATCCCAACGATTTTCCCCTTCCGATTTTATGGGCGCAACTGCTGTCGGCAAAATCCAACGCCCACCTCAATTGTTCCAGTTCCGTTTGATTCAGTCTGTCAAAGTACACCCGGAAGCAGAATAAACGCTCCTCAGTCTCAAGATTACTCTCCTTTAAAGGACGAATCCGTTGTTTCATTAAATGATCCAACTTATTATCATTTGCATAGTTCTGCCAATTACTGCTATGCCAGTAAAATTTACGTCCCCTGATTTTAGGCAGATTCTCCTCCAAATCCTTACGTCTGGCTTTTCCTTTTTCTATTACACACATATAATCATAGGTCCAATACCCGTTTGCCGTCCACCCCGCTGTTTTCGCATCCTCATCCTTATAAGGTGGAATAGTATAGAATTCCACAGCCCCTGGCCGTGGTTCTCCTGATTCAGGTAGCACTAATTCATCCATATAGTTAGAGCGCACATCCTTTTGAAATGGAGTCTTAAGAACTGCATCGGCAAAGCGCACCCTTGAACCAACTGCATCATGGCAACCTTCCTTCCCAGATACCATACCAAATATACTGCAAGCAGGGCACAATTCATCCCTCTTGTTGCAAGGTTGGAATCCTCCATTTTTTTCCAGTATATCCCGCAAAGTCTTTGTATATACCTCTTTTCCTATACAAGCCGGTGACATATAAGAAGGTACGCCTTCATCATCACAATAGTAGACCAAAATCTGATTGCGATGCAAATCAAACTCCTGATAGCAGGATTTACTATTGTCATGTCTTCGCTTTGGATTCCAGTACTCTTCCATTACAGTCTGCAGCATATTTATTTCTTCTTCACTTACCGCCTTTACCTTAGATTTACCGCCTTTTCTATTTCCGTCAATATAAAATACGGATTCATGATGTTTCTTTTTACCAAATGGTTCCCCCTTATGCAGATACCCAACCAGGTAATCCTTAGGACGTTCTTTGCCCGCCAAAGGAATTTTATAATCCCGGACCACCTTGGCTCCTATATTCCTACCTCCCTTTTTAAACCCTTCATCTGCCAGCTTAATCCATATTTCCTGACCTTCTTTCAGGGTATTATATTCATTTTTCGGCATCAGCTGTCCCATTTTTTCAGAAGAAAATGTGCCTATACTAATATTAGGCCTTTCCACAAACAGCATGGCCCGCTCACACGGAATAATCTCATATTCATTGCCACCATTTCCCTTCTTCCTCAGTATTCCGGGTTTCTTAACTGATGGTGTCCTTCTTCCTAATGTGGCATCGGCCGCTATTGTAGACATACAGCCGCCAAAGGCCGCTTCAAACACGCTCCTTACGCTTCCGCGTATCTCTGAACCGCTGATTATCGGTTCCTTTGGAGGTGTCTGTCCCCGCCTATCCTGCCTTACGGTTCCTGAAAGATTTTCATAGGAATTAAATTCATAGCCGGAATATCCCGCCTCAGCTTCTTTCAAATCACATAATGCCTGGGAACATGAGGTGTTTGGTATGAATAATGGGGTCAACAATTCAATGGTACAATCAAAATATCCTGTCAGGCACTCATCTTTTCCCAGAGCATGACTGCTCCTATGACATCGGCCTTCCAGCGGTACAAAATTATATGGATTGGTAAAGTATTTCATCCGTTTCTCCATCTCCTTTCCAGGGCCATGGGCATATTCCAAGGAACCTTTCATCTTTTTTCAGGAACAAGCCCTTTCGTTCTGAAGCCAAAGGAAAATCCATGTATGTCCTAACCTTAATCCCCATCTGTTTCTGGATCCGGCCCGGGCCGTCAGATATTACCGGTACCCATAACCGGCTTCCCCTGAAGGAAGTTAAAAGACAATATCCGTCTTCTTCCAGTTCTACATTACCCCACAATTTCTGAACCTCATCCATGAAATAAGTCTCTGATTCCCCATCATCCTCATCTGCACAATACCTTCCGCAGAATCGATTCTGAACATACCTAAGCCTAAGTTCCTGATATTGATTAAAAACAGCCAGTTCCTGTACATACTCCCATGGAATGGAGGCAATCTTTTTTCCGGACCCCATACAGACCTGGAAGTTCCCATTCTCATATAATCCCATGGCCACCCCATAGTCCAGGACAACATAGAGATATGACATCTCATGAAAAAGACGTTCCACTTTCCCTGCAATCTCCTCTTTGCAGATGTTTATTTTTTCTGTTTTAGATATAATCTTTTGAACCCTGCTCATGCGCCCTCCTCTTCATAGCCAGACTTTAACCCTCTGCACCACTCAGCCGCCGCACGCAGATATGGCTGGGAATGCCCTATTTCGTGACTATCCAGACATACTGCTCCTGCCGGCTCGAAAATCCCTCTCCCCACGCCGGTTTCTCCTCCAACTGAAAGAAGTCCGTTCCAAAGTCCATAAACCGCCCACAAAAGCAACCCACATAGTATCTTGTGTTCCATTTCATTTAAACTATGTCCGGACCACCGTATTTCCAGATTAACGGATCCCCCTACCCAGAAAACTTCCTTATACAGCTTTCCCTCTCCAGTTCCTCCTGTAAATCGGTCAATTGCATTACGTGCTGCCGGCTGCCCATGCCCGCCTTTTATCTTTGTCTCTTCAAATATAACCCGTGAAGCCCTTCTGTCCTTTGTGGATGTATCCTGGCTCCATGTGCCAAAAAAACAATCCAGCGCTTCCTGAGCCCTCTGCCAGCCTGAAAATCCCAGGAATTCATTCACCCGGGACGCCACATAGCTTCTGATAGCCCCGGACCATGTACTACCAGGAATGACAGCGCTTCCATCACATAAGGTGAGCTGTCCGTAATCTGCCGTCTGAAGATTCCCATCCCCTTGAGGATTTTCCCAAGCCCATGCATTATACTGGCGGACTAAAATTGTATTTTTTATTTTAAGCGGAATCACTAAGCAGTGCATAATGCTTTTTATTTCAACATCCGTTTTTTCCAAATCCCATTTAGTACCAGACTCAAGAACAGAATCAGGATTCCAGTCAAGCCAGGAAAGAAAGTCCTCCCTAATATCCATCTGGAATATCCGGTAACCAGTCTCATGGACGTTCAGTCTTCCAAATCCCCTGCTGCTTCTTGCCCCCAGCCGTAGATTACCCTTTGCAATCCCATCGATTAAGAACTCAACCAGCCTTAAATCATGCTGAATTGCTTTGTCTAAGCCACAAAACTGCTCCTCTTGATACTCCCTCACTATAATTTCCAGGCGCATGAGATATCTTGCCCCATCCTCTACCGCCTGCATATCATATTTTTTTCTTTCTTCCGATGTCTTATATTCATCCAGTCTCACACCATCACGGCGTGTCACATACGCTTCGTAGAGAAGTGTATCATAAACCAATATACGGCTTTGATATTCTATTCCTTCTGACTGTTCCCGGTCATTTGGACAGATTCCCCAGCCAGACGTTCCAAACAGATTGTCAGCTTCCTGTCCACCCATATGATTTTCCATGTAGTTACGCAACACCCCTGCCAATGCACTTCCTGGAATATAGGGCACCTTGTCATGGGTCATAAGGACATCCATATCTGTCTGCTCCTCTTTCCCTGAACCAATCAGCAAAGGTGAGGACAATTCTCCTGAAATCCCAATATGAATCCGCGCACGGATTCTATTTCCTCTCTTCACCATAACCTTATGCCTCCCTCCGCGCTTTCCATTTGCTGTTGTTGAGGTATATCTTGATTGCTTCCATTGATTGATTCTTACAAGGCTCCATTAATTTTTCAGCAGCTTCCTTTTTCTTTTTATCTTTTATCTGTTGAATTGCTTCCATAATCTCATTATAGGAATCCACGTTTCCTTCTTCCACCAGCCGTATCAATTGGGTAATCAAGGTCATATTGGGTAAATCCCCATGCCTGGATAGCGTCTCATACGCCTCATGGACCTCCCGGTCTATCCGTTTTTTTCTATCCTGGTATTCCACCAGTCCCCTGATTAAGTCATTTTCCTGGTTCCCATATATCTTCTCCTCTTCCGTTTCTCTCAGGACATAGGCTTCCATCATGTCCTCTGTCATTTCTCCTGAAAGCGCCTTCACTTGTCCGTAACCTTTTCCGGTTCCCCATCCCCATCGTATTCCTTCCAGCTCACAGGCGGATATCTCCCTTTCACCTTGAATCACAAGCACGGATCCAGGTGCCATGGCTGCATACTGGGGCATCGGCAGTCTCCATTTACTGTTATATCCACCTACCCTGGTATATCTTAGCATATGTTTCCTGATACTCACTTTGCAGCCCAAAGCCTTCTCTATTTGGTTTTCCAGATATTCCGGCTTGGGACTGATATCACCATTCTCCCAGTCAATAGCAAGCAAAGGACTTAAAAGCCATAGAACCCATTCTTTTGACTTCTTTGTGACTGCCTTTTTGTCCTGCATGTTCCAGCACCTCATCCTTACCTCTCCATACTCCGCGGTTCTGGACCTGCCTAGAAAGAGACGTCCCTGCCTTCTCTCCAGACATTCCATCAGCAGGGAAAGATCTTTTGGATTTCCTTTTATGGTACCGCAAAAATGCTGGCCGCCAGAAAGAGATGTATACTGGAAAAACTGTCCCATATCCGTAGCTCCATCCACAAATCGGTCATTCAGCGCATGACCGATTGCCCGGTCTGCAGGACGTTTATGATGCATCCGGACCTCTTTCTCTGTCTCCGCCAGAAAAATAACAGATTCTTCTTCATTAAAACAAACCTGCTTCTTGATATTCTTCCTACGCACACGTCCACTTTCTTCATTTAAAAGGTTAATTACCGTACTCTCTTCTTTAGCACCACTATCTTTTCTCATGGCCAAAAAGGAAGGGCATGGGTAAAAAATTTTTCCCTCTTTTTTTAGGAATCCGTACCCAATCTGGACCCCATCCCGCAAGAAAATACGGCGGAAGACTTCATCTTCATGGGCCCGGTTCCCCAGGTCATGGTCTTCAATAAACATTGCTGCCAAAGCCCCCATAATAGATGCACCTGGAATCTGGTTGCTGCAATCCTCATACAATCCTGCATCCCCAGCAAACAAAACAGGTGCGTTTAACTGGATTTCATACTGCAGTTCAACCATCCTGTCATCAAAATCTGTAAACGTAACAGGTACATATTTAGATATATCCTCTCCTTGATTGTCCTCTTTTAATGTACAGGCTATCTCCCCAAAACCTCTGGTAATTCCCAATCCCATATGGCGCAGCGCTTTTACACAATATTCCAATGCTTCCAGTTCCCCAGCCTCTTCAGGATACCGAAGTTCCAGCAGGCTTCTAAATACCATCCCCCGCGGGATTACCTGCATGGTCCGCAGCGTCCGGTCCTGTGCTGTCCCTTTCTCCCTATCGATTGCGGTTCTTGTCCTCTCCCGGGTCAGGATTTCCTCAATTTGAATTTCCTTTAGGGAAGGGCAGTTCCTCAATTCCCTCAAAACTTCATGATAATCTTCTACAACCACATCCTTCTGTTCCTCTGAAAGTCCAAAGACACTTCTTGGTATCCTATAGACGTGTGCATCTTTAACAAGCAGGTTTCCCGGGCATGCAGAACCATTTTGGCCGAATAGGCGCCCTAATATCCCGGGATTGATAAAACCATTTTCAGCCATCTCCTTCCCTTCATTCAATAAGCTGCCCTTGATACGTTTTCCAGGAATTAACGGAACACCATATTCCAATGCTGTCTTAATATCTAAAAGTCCATTTTCACTATCGCCTGATGCTGCACACATATCACTTTTTAATGTAATCTCTAACCACCAGCGCTTCATTTATTTCCTCCCACTCCTTGTCTTTGGAAAAAATCATTATATAAACCCTCATCATATAAATCCATAATCTCCAGAGCGTCAAATATTCCATAGCATTTATCATAGTCAAAGTCTTTAGCATATCCTGGAGTCAGCTTAGATAATTCATAGCCTCTTGATAAGAATTCCTCTCCCAGCAATTTGATTTCCCGCGGACCTTGCAGATAAGCTTTATACAGCTTTTCCAGCCTGTTCCGTGGCCATATCCGTACTCCATCCTTTTCCTGTGCAAGTAATTTTTGAATCTGGTTTAAGTAGTCAATTGAATCAAGCCTGCTGATATCCGACTTCTCTGCCACACGGAATGGACGGACCCTTATACTCCGTCCCTCCCTCTGTTTCTTCATTTCCTTCGTATAAGCCCCCTGTACTATATGATAGTCCAGATATCCTGCCTTTTCATTATGACACCGTTCTTTGTACCAGTTCTTCTTTGCATTGGCACAGCATTCCTCCGCTATCTGATAAGCTATCCGAAACGGGAAATGGCTATGTACATAAGAAATTCCTGCACAGGCCGTGGCTGCCAGTCCACTGTCTGTCAATCCCATCAGCCGTCTCATGAAAACCACCACGGCCGGAAGTGCCAACCGTGCACCACAGATAAAGGTCAAATCATCCCCGTCCATAATCAGACAGCGGATTGGCAGCGGCGGCTTCCCTGAAATCTTTTCAATAACAGAGACCATCCTGTAAAAGGAATCCTCATATACATTAGCTATGGTGGTTGATAACCGCCTCATGGCAGGTACTGCACTCTTGTAGTCCCTGTGTTCCCTTTTTATCCGGTCAAAAATCCCTCCCATGCCATTTCCATCTATATGTACCACCGCCACGTGGCTATCCTTTCCCCTTTTATCAATCAGCTGCTCCATTTGAAGTGCAAAATGATATGGGTTTTCCATTTCCTTCATATTGGAAGCAACATACTTTTCATACTGAACCACTGACATAGCACGGTCCATATTATCTTTATCATATGATTTTGTAATAGGAAGACCGTAAACAGGATCCTGCTCCACAATTGGCCAGCAAGACATAGGCACGTTTCTCGGCACTCTGCGCTTTAAATTGGACAATTCCATCTCAAGTTCTTCTATTTCTTCGCAATAATCTTCCAATCCGGTTTCCACAAAAGCTGATAAAACAGTTAGCCCATGGCAGTTCTCCGCCACCTTGATTGCAAGAATCCGGCTGGATTTGTCATAAAGCTGCCTGTTTCTGTAGACGACAACTGCGTTGCCTCCGCCAATATATAACACTTCAGCCAGGATTTCCTGATTACTTTCAAATTGAAATTCGTCTTTTTCTGTTTTCCAATTAATCAGAGCCAATCCCTTTTCTGTTTTTACCGCCTCATTGATAGCATCCGGCAAAAACTGATTCAGGATTCTGCTCACATTATAAGAAGCGCCGACATTTTCCCTGAGCCGGTTTGTGGCAAAAATATAATCCTGTATTCCGCTGATATCATACTGGGCAAGAATATAATTTTTCTCTTTCATTCTTTTTCCCCCTTATCATCTGAATCACTTAATATGTCGGTAAAACATTTGGCATAAGCCCTGTGCGGAAATAACATGGGATTGTTAATCAGCATCAGGAGCTGATTCAGCTGGAAAGTCAGGGACAGGATGATATTTTCAACTCCCGCCTGATTTGTTACCCGCAGGTCTGAAAGTTTACGGCTGCCGATTGATTCTCCTGATTTCATTCCTGCCTTATCTTTCCTGCGCTTTTCCCGGTAATCCCTTTCCTCATCTGAATACCTCCCATATCCAGAATGATTCAGCAAATCGTTCCATTGCAGGAAATCATTGCTTTCCCCATTTATTTCTTTTATAAGATGATTTTTTTTAATGTATAAAAAAATATCGAATTCACCAGTCAAAGATTCTCTTATTGGATTCGTAATTCCTGTAGCACAAAGAATTTTAACAGGGCGTGTAGACGTCTGTGTCATGCTGTTCCTTATCTTATCCTGTGTCAAAAACATATCATTATTGTCAACTAAATCAGTTATCGTCCGGCTCACTGAATCCAAAGAAGTCCTCAACCCATCAATGGACTCCACCCACTCCTTCAGGTCTGTCCTCATTGATTTCCGTTCCACCTTGCTCTTACACTGAATTACAACGGATACAGCTTCAATAGGTATGAATTTAATTTTTCCATAATTAAAAATATAGGGGGTATAGGTTTCATCAAAAACAGCCAAATCCACTTCCTTGGATATATTTCCATATGAATCAATGATAAAAATACCCTGCTCAATACAATACTTTTTCGGAATCATCATCTCAAACAATCCCTTCCATACAATCTCGCGATAACTGCCTGTAGTATATTGATGATTTGGTATTTCAAGATTCAGCTGGTTTACCAGTGATGACTCCAATTCCCTATAGTTTTTTTCAATTTTCTCTATGGTATTTTTCAATAGCTTCTTATTCATGCATTAATCCTCCCCATCATAAAAAATATGATAATGACCAAAACCAATCGTTGTATTTTTCCCAACATGCATATACTTTCCTGCTTCCAGATAAGGCATGAACGCAGTTAAGTCCCCCTCGTAAAGAACGCTGCCAATCTGCGATGGCAATTCCAGTTTGTTATTCTTCTGATTCATGGAATACCTGGAAAAATCGATTTTCCTCCATCTTTGCTCCATTATCCTTACTTGGGCTGCCCTATTTAACATCTCCTCTTGATTCCATTCCATCACAAAATCCGTGAACGCCTGGGTCATAAGTGTAAACCTGCCCATGAGGAATCGCATGAATACTTGAAAAGGTAAATCAGAACACACTTTTCCGCCCGAAACAATCCTGACAGGTGTGTCAAACACAACCAGGGCCATCCCTGCGCTTTCCGCGTGTATATTCATGGAGTGCTTCCTCAGATTGCCCAACCACGTCCTGTTACACGCATAGATAAGCCTGCCTGTCTCCATATCTGATATGCTCTGGAGCTTAAAAGGAATCCGTGCCACCCCCCATCCTTTCCTCTCCATACGCTTTAATACATCAATATATATCTCTGGATTCTGAGCCGCATATCCAAACAACGTAAGATCAAAAACACATTCTTCCCCCTGCCTCCATACTGTTTTACCCTGAACTTGTGGATATAGGACAAATGGATTAACCGCACCGCCTTCCCCGCGTGTGTTACAGAAATTACGGACATACATACAATCATACTGTCTTTGACATGTAAAACACTTCCTATCCCGCATATTACACACTATGTCCCTAAAACAATGCCCCATGATACCACGGATGGTGGATCCTGGGTATTCCGGTAGATTCCCTTCTCCTTCCGCGATAAATGTTGCTTGTAGCGTCATTACATTCATAAAATCAAACATGGTTGCCCTCACTGTCATTATTTACAATTTTATTATATAATGCTATAATATTTTATAATATTATACCAATTATTATAGCACGAGGGGGATGATTTTACAACGATAATATTAAATATAATAAAACTTGAATTTTTATTTAGATATTAAGCGAAGTGTGAAAACAAAATATATTGTATTCTTAATAAAACATTGACAAATTAATATAAGATTTATTATAATTTAGTGGTTGTATTACTTTATTAATGTAGATTGAAATGTTTCGGTATACAAAGTCAAGTCTTATACTGACCTATGTCACCTTTTATAAAAGGGGTGTGGATTGAAATAAGTTATATTACATTTACAAATTAACGGGAGTGTCGCACAATGTCATGAAATCCTTTTGATTTTATACCAGGAGCGATGCTCCTGTTTTTTTGTACAAAAAAACAGACTATAGGTCATCTCTGGCTTCCATCTGGATTTTTAAGTATTAATACACCGTCTCTTCTGTTTGGGCAGAGCGGTACATACGGTAGCGGATTCCTTCCCCACTTTGAATGTTTTTCAGCGATACCTCCCACTTTTCACTCAGCACCTTGGATACATACAGCTGCTTCCCCTTTCCGGAATGCATACATCTCCCCACTAAAATGCAGGCAGCCGCTTCAGCTCTCAAAGTGATACATATCCTGCTGGAATTCATATCTGATTACACTATTTTTCTTCTGACTTGCTACATTCCATAGAATCCATCCTGGCAGGTAAATATAGAAGAGCAGTGATACAAAACTAATAACATATTTAAGAGATGGAACAAACATGGAAAACCACGTTTCGTCCATCTCTCTTTCTGCTTGCTATTATCCTCAACGCTCCAACATATTCTCAATCAAAATCCCATACCCCCTGCTCGCATCCTGCACAAACACATGGGTCACCGCCCCCGCCAGTTTCCCATCCTGTATAATCGGCGACCCGCTCATGCCCTGCACAATCCCGCCTGTCAACTCCAAAAGTCTCGGGTCCGTCACCTTGATTACCATGCTCTTATTCTTGTGGCTGGCATTATAATCCACCTTCTGTATGTCTATCTCATAATCCTCCAGTTCCCCGCTGATATTGCTTCTGATATAGGCAACTCCCGGTTTCACGTCCTGGCGGCAGGCAATCTCCACCGGCTCCCCGGTCAGCTGCTTCTTGAACTGCTGGTTCACGGTTCCGAATATCCCCTCGTTGGTATTTTCAGCTATATCCCCCATATGGGACTGCGGACCATAATAAATCACGCCTGAAAGCAGGCCCGGTTTGCCGATGGTTCCCTTTTCAATCCCCATGATTTCCGTGGAATACAAGGCGCCCTGGGACGTCTCCACCAGGTCACCAGTGTCACTGTCGCTGATTCCATGGCCCAGTGCACCGAAATTACCATTCATATCCACATAAGTAATGGTTCCGATTCCCTGGGTATCGTCCCTGACCCAGGCCCCAAGCTTATATTTACCGTCTGAACCCGCAATCGGTTTTACGCTGACATCCACTGGTTCCCCGTCCCTGCGCACGGTCACAACTGAATCCTGGCCGCCTGATTCATTTACCGCGCTTATAAGGTCTTCCTTTGTCTTCATGGGCTTACCGTTAAATGCTTCTATATAATCCCCTGTTTTTAAAATGCCGTAGGCAGGCTCCACTTCCATCCCGTCCGGCCCTGTGATCCGGCCGGTGCCGATTACCATGACTCCGTCTGATTTCAGGTAAATGCCGATTGGGCTTCCGCATGGGATTGCATACCGTGTATCCACCACATCCACCTGGATGTCCTTTAATTTTATAATGCCAAACAGCTTAAGCCCCACCTGGTAGCTTCCCTGTTCTCCTGCAATCATGGAAAAATGCTGCCTGCCGCTGATGGTAATCTGGTCGGCCGGTATATTGCTTTCATTTCCAAGGGACACTTCCTCACTGTCACTGGAAATGGTTGCTTTTAAAGGCAGTCCAAAGGAAAAATCCTCCTCCTGGTTTTGTATGATGCTTACCCGGTCCGGCACCGCCTGGTCCATATAATACCACGTGTATCCTGTTACAGCCACAATGGAAAGCCAGAAAATACGTCCCAGCCACCGGTAAAATTTAGATTTTCCTGTCATCGCCCTGCCTCCTTATATAGTCTTCATGTTATTTCGGCAAGAGCGTGTTTTTAAATGCTTCCGGGCGCTTTTTTACCCGCCGGATTCATTTTAAAGTCAAAAAAAGAAAGACGCATGCTCACTGCCTCTTTCTTAGTATTATCCGTCCTGCGGATTTCAATCTGTTTTATTTTGTCCTGTCTGCCAAATCCTTCATTTCGGCTGCATTTTTACGCACTGTATCCGTAATCTCAGCGCCACCCAAAAGCCTGGCCAGCTCCTCTACGGATGCCTGGCGGTCCAGAAGACGGATGGTTGTGAGGGTGCTGCCATTTATGGCAGATTTTGAAATCTCAAAGTGGGCGTCCGCCATGGCTGCTATCTGTGGAAGGTGGGTAATGCAGATGACCTGATGGCTGCCTGCTATATAGGATAGCTTTTCCGATACCTTCTGGGCAGTCCTGCCGCTGATTCCGGTATCAATCTCATCAAAAATCAATGTGGGGATATCATCGGAATCCGCCAGCACGGTCTTGATGGCCAGCATGATCCTCGACAGTTCACCGCCCGAGGCCACGTCCTTTAAGGGCCGCATGGGCTGTCCTGGATTGGTGGAAATGATGAACTGCACCTCATCCCATCCTGATGCGCCAAAATGCTCCAGGCGCTTGAATTCCATGTCAAATTCCACATCCAGGAAGTTCAGGTCGACGAGTCCGTCCCTGATTTTTTTAATAAGGTCCCTGGACGCTTTTTTACGTATCCCTGATAATTGTGCGCAGAATCCTTCTAAATGATTCCTGCATTGTTCTAGTTCCTTCTTGGTCTGTTCCCTGTGATAATCATAATCCTCCAGTTCGTCCAGCCGTTTCCTTTTTTCTTCCAGTTTCTGGTTGATTTTAGAAATGGTTGCGCCGTACTTGGCCTGCAGGTTATGGATTAAATCCAGCCGTTCCTCGGTCTGGCGGAATGTCTCCTCATCAAATTCCATGGAACCCATGTAGGAGGATATTTCCCGCTTTGCATCTTCCAGTATGGAGTCCGCATCATAAAGCTGGTCCCGGATACCGTCAAGGGCATGGTCAAATTCCACCACCTGCTCCACTTCCCTGAGTGCCCGCGACAGCCACTCCCCTTCCACTGCATTATAGGCATCCCCAAGGCTGGCCGCTATCTTCTGGGAATGGGCAAACCTTCTGTAAACAGAAGTCAGTTCCTCTTCCTCGCCTTCCTTCAGCCCGGCCTCCTCAATCTCCTGTATCTCAAAGCGCAGGAAATCAGCTTCACGGATACGGCTTTCGCTGTCCATGTCAAACTCCTCCAGACGCTTAATAAGGGCGCGGTAGGACTGGTATTCCTTTGCAATCTTCTGTTTGACAGGCTGGGTGCTGGCCTTAACATAGGCGTCAAGAATTTCAAGATGTTTTGATTTATATAGCAGGGACTGGTGTTCATGCTGCCCATGGATATCCAGGAGAAGGCCTGTAATCTGGCGGAGCCTGGCCGTGGTGACCGTCTCATCATTGATACGGCTTACGCTTCTGGATGCCATGATCTTGCGCGAGACAATCACGGTTCCATCCTCAGCAGGCTCCACCTCCAGCTCCTTTAAGACCTTAGCCTTATCCTCCCCGGACACAGAGAATACAAGTTCAACATAGGCGTAATCCGCCCCATGGCGGATGCTCTCCCTGGAGGCCTTTCCTCCCAGGGCCATGGTTACGGAGCCGATTATGATGGACTTACCGGCGCCGGTCTCACCCGTGAGTATGTTCAGCCCTTCGCCGAATTCCACATCTGCTTTCTCGATCAGGGCCAGATTCTTTACATGCAGTTCCAGCAGCATCTTGCACCTCCCATTCCTATATATTAATCCTGTACCATCTTCTTAATCTTCTCCATCACAATAATCGTATCATCCACGCTTCGGATTGCGCACATGATGGTGTCATCTCCCGCAATACAGCCCACAATCTCAGTGAAGTGGATGGCATCCAAAGCAGCTGCCACAGCCATGGCCATACCGGATACGGTTTTAATCACCAGGATGTTCTGCGCCATGTCCATGGACATGAAACCATCCTTCAGGATACGGATATATTTGATGGCTGACGTGCCGGCCGGGCTTTCAAGGACCATGTAACGCTGCCTTCCGCTCTCCGACTGCATCTTGGTCAGCTTCAGCTCCCGGATATCCCTGGACACGGTTGCCTGGGTCACGTTGAACCCTGCCTGGTTCAGCTTTTCAGCCAGCTCCTCCTGGGTCTCTATCTCATACTTTCCGATTAGTTCTACAATTTTACTGTGCCTCTCTACTTTCATGTCATATTCTCCCCAAATGATTGCTGAGATTCTGCATAAATGAAACCTGTTTTAATTTAACCATGACCGTCTCCAGCCTGGAACATTCAATGCTGATGCTGTCCCCCGCTGTCAGCTCCACAAAACTGTCCCCGTCAAAGGAAACCACCTGTCCGCTGTTAAGAAGCCGGATTTCAATCTTGTCCTCGGGTGCCAGCACGATGCTCCTGGCATTCAATGAGTGGGAACAGATGGGCGTAAGCACCATCATCCTGGCAGATGGCGCTATGACCGGGCCTCCGGCCGACAGATTATAGGCCGTGGAACCGGTGGGCGTTGCGACCAGCACGCCGTCCGCCGCATATTCGTTGAGATATTCATCATTTACATAGACCGAGTACCGCAGGACTTTTAAGGGGTCCTGCCTTGTCACTGCTATTTCATTGAGCGCGATGTCCTCAAGGACCGGCTTGCCGTCATGGTACGCAATTCCCTTGAGCATCATCCGCTTCTCCAACTGGAAGCGGTCCTCCAATAGCGCGTCCATTACCGGGGCAATGTCCTCCTGGCGGCTGATCTGGTTCAGATAACCCAGGTGTCCCCGGTTTACCCCCACCATGGGGATACATCTTCCAGCCAGATCCCTGGCCGCCTGTATCAGTGTCCCATCCCCTCCGATGGTGATGATGCACTCCGTGTCCCCCGGCACCTGACCGGAATCCGTGTGGGTGCTCTCCCGCCCCTTCTGGTATGGATGGTTCAGCCTGCACGCGGCTCCCTTGGCCTCCAGATACGTCTTGATGAATGCCTGGGCCTCTTTTACATATTCTTTATCCAGATTGGCAATAATATAAAAATGTCTCATGGTTAGGCTCCTGCCGTTTTATGTGTATGCTCTGTCATATCATTGATGCATTGATGCGGATATGTTATTTATCCAGGGATCCATGGGCCTGCTCCACAATCTCCCTGGCATTCACAGGCACCTGGCTGTACAGGACCATTTCCCCGTCCTGCCCCTCAGGGTGGTTCTGAAGGTAAAGCAGATACTCGATATTGCCCTCAGGCCCCTTAATCGGTGAGAATTCCAGGTTCAGCACCTCAAAACCAATGCCCACCGCATACTGGATTACCATGTCAATGACCTCCAGATGCACGCTCTTTTCCCTGACAACCCCCTTCTTGCCAACCTTCTCACGGCCGGCCTCAAACTGCGGCTTAATCAGGCACACAATCTGCCCGTCCTCCGTAAGCAGGTTCTTCACCGGCCCCAGCACCTTGGTCAGGGAGATGAAGGATACGTCAATACTTGCAAACATGATCCTGTCCCCGATATCGCCGGGCAGTACATAGCGGATATTCGTCTTTTCCATACAGACAACCCGCTCGTCATTCCTGAGTTTCCATGCCAGCTGTCCGTGTCCCACGTCCACGCTGTACACCTTAACCGCCCCGTTCTGGAGCATGCAGTCCGTAAATCCCCCGGTGGAGGCTCCCACGTCCATACACACCTTGCCCTCAAGCTCCACGCCAAAATGGCTCATGGCCTTTTCTAACTTCAGGCCGCCCCGGCTTACATACCTGAGCGTGCTTCCCCTGACCTCAATCTGGGCCGCGGTGTCAAAGGAGGTACCGGCTTTATCTTCCTTTTGTCCGTTTACATAGACGATTCCCGACATTATCAGCGCCTTGGCCTTTTCCCTGGACTCCGCCAGGTTCTTCTGTACCATAAGCACATCCAACCGTTCTTTCATTATCCCAGCCATCCTCCTGCCTTCATGCTCCTAATGATGGAATCGCTGTCGATTCCCAGCCCTTCCCTTAATATGGACACATTACCGTGCTCCACATAGGCGTCAGGCAGCGCTACATTCAATACCTTTATATGAGGGAAATGCTCATGGATATAAGCCGTCACCGCCAGCCCATACCCGCCCTGGAGCACATTTTCCTCCAATGTCACAATAAGGCTGTGGTTCCCAGCCAGATGTGCTATCAGTTCCGTGTCAACAGGCTTCACAAACCTGCCATTGGCAAGGGAACAGGAATATCCTTCCTTTTTCAGCTTTTCCCTTACGTGTTCGCCTGTGCTGACCATGCTTCCCACTGCCAGAAGGGCGATGTCCTTTTCCTCGTAAAGCATCTCGCCTTTGCCGTAGGCGATGGGCTGGCGGAATTCCTTCAGTCCCCGGTATGCCTCCCCCCTGGGGTAACGGATGGCCAGAGGGCCGTTATATTCCATGGCAAATTCCAGCATGGCCCGAAGCTCCCACAGGTTCTTGGGGGCCATGACGCTCATGTTGGGGATGCAGGTAAGGTAGGAGTAATCAAAAATCCCCTGGTGGGTCTCCCCGTCGCTGCCTACCAGCCCGGCCCGGTCCACTGCAAAGAGCACGGGCAGGTTCTGGATACAGACATCATGCAGGATCTGGTCAAATCCCCTCTGTAAAAAGGAGGAATAGACCGCCACCACCGGCCTTAACCCTGCCGCCGCCATTCCAGCCGCAGAGGTCACTGCGTGGGCTTCCGCTATGCCTACATCAAAGAAACGATAGGGGAATTTCTTACCAAACGCAGTAAGCCCCGTGCCGTCCGGCATGGCTGCCGTCACCGCCACCAGATTGGGATACTGTTCACCCAGCTGGCAGATTTTCCTTGAAAATACATCCGTATAGGACGGATACTGCTGCTTTGACAAAGGCTTCCCGGTCTCCACGTCAAAGGGTCCCACCCCATGGAACTGGGAAGGATTCTTTTCCGCCGGACGGTAGCCTTTTCCTTTTTTCGTGATTACATGGACCAGCACTGAGTGGTCCAGCTTCTGCGCCTCCCTAAATACCTTGCACATGGCCGGGATATTGTGGCCGTCCACGGGACCAAGATAGGTAATGCCCATGTTCTCAAAAAGCATTCCCGGTATGAACAGCTGCTTGATGCTGTTCTTGGTGCGCTTAATCTTGTCTATCATCACAGAACCCACAACCGGTATCCGGTCAAGGGCATCTGCCACATTCTTCTTTAAGTCATTATATCCGCTGCCTGTACGCAGACCATTTAAGTAGCGGGACATGCCCCCTACATTCTCCGATATGGACATTTTGTTGTCATTGAGGACAATGATGAAATTCCTCTTCATCCTTGCGGCATTATTAAGCGCCTCATAGGCCATGCCGCCCGTAAGCGCCCCGTCACCGATGACGGACACCACCTTATAATCAAGTCCTTTTAAATCCCTGCCAAGGGCAATCCCCAGTCCCGCGGATATGGACGTGGAGCTGTGTCCTGTGTCAAATGAATCATATGGGCTTTCCTTGCGTTTGGGAAAACCGCTTAAACCCCCATACTGCCTGAGTTCATCAAAATCAGCCATCCGCCCGGTCAATATCTTATGGGTATAGGACTGGTGTCCCACATCCCAGATTACCTTGTCCTGCGGCAGGTTGAAGGTAGTATGGAGGGCAATGGTCAGTTCCACCACGCCCAGGTTTGAGGCCAGGTGGCCTCCCGTATGGCTGATTTTCTCTATCAGGAAATCACGTATCTCCTGAGCCAAGGTTTTTAAATCCTCGGGCGGAAGAGCTTTCAGCTCCTCCGGCCCCTTAATCTGTTCCAATATCATATTGATGGTTCTCCAAATAGTTACACCGGCTTACTTCTGCCTGTTAATCAGCACATGGATCAGCTGCTCCAGGAACTCATTGTTGCCTGGAAGTTTATTCAGTTCCTCAATGGCTTCTGCGGATATCTGCTCCACATCCTTCTTTGCCTTGTCCAGGCCCTCCAGCGTCACATAGGTTGTCTTCTTATTCTTCTCATCACTGTTCACCGGCTTGCCGATTACTTCCTCGCTTCCGGTCACATCCAGGATATCATCCTGGATCTGGAACGCCATGCCGATCTTCCTTGCAAGGGATTCCACAATCTTACAGTCCTCATCCGCTGCCCCGCCCAGCACGGCTCCAATCAGCATGGAGGCTTCAATCAGGGCGCCTGTCTTCAGGCGGTAGATGAAATCCAGCTTATCCTTTGGAATCGGGCCTCCTGCCAGCTCCACATCCACAGTCTGTCCGCCGATCATGCCGTACACGCCGGTCTTGCGGGCAAGGATTCCCACGGCTTTGCCAATCCTTGACAGCTCATCCGGGTCAATGCTTGTCTCAAATGCAGACGCCGCTGTCTCAAATGCATACATCATAAGCGCATCGCCTGTGAGCACTCCGATATCTTCTCCGAACTCAGCCCATGTACTTGGCTTGCCCCTGCGCATCATATCGTCGTCCATGCAGGGAAGGTCATCGTGGACCAGGGAAGAGGTGTGGATCATCTCCACTGCCGCCATAAATGGAATCACGGACTCCAGGAGGCAGCCTGTGAACAGACGGCACATCTCCTGCATCAGCATGGGGCGCAGACGCTTCCCGCCGGCCATCATGCTGTAGTTCATGGCTTCCAGAATGGTTTTCTGGTGTCCGGACTCCTCCGGCAGATACGTTTTGATTAACTGTTCAATCTCCGCTGTGCGTGTTTTCAATTCCTGCTTAAATGTTTCCTTGTCATTCATCTTCATCACCCTCGCTCAATATCTGAATTTTCTTTTCCACTTTATCAATCTGGCTGCCCAGGGACTTTACCAGTTTCATTCCCGCTTCATAGCACGTAAACGATTCTTCCAGCGTGATGTCCCCTGCTTCCAGTTTTCTTATGATTTCTTCCAGCCGCACAAAATTTTCCTCTATGCCCGGCTGTTTTTCTTCCTTTGGCTGCATTTTTGCATCCTGCATCTTTGTGTCCTGTTTCTTTGCATCCTGTATCTTTGTGTCCTGTTTCTTTTCTACGTTCTCCTGCGCGTCTGCTTTCCTGCGTGGCATTCCTTACTCCTCACTTCCCGGCAGCCTGACGGCTACGGTCTTTGTTACCTGTGCCTCTATCCGGCCGTCCCTTACACTTATCCCAATCCTGTCCCCTATGCCTGTCTGCTCAATGCTTCTGACAGCCTTTCCCCGCGGATCCGTTACGAATCCGTAGCCGCCGCTGAGCTTTTTTAACGGGGACAATGCATCCAGACGGCCAGCGGCCAGCGCCAGACGGTGCTGTCCGGCTTTCAGGCTGTCCGACATATACATGTCCAGGCGCTGACGCCTGTCCTCCAGACTGCGCCTGTCCTGCTCCAGCTTATCCTTTAACCTGCGTTCCAGAAAACTCTCGATATCAGCCAGACGCTGGCGCCGGTCCACCAGCAGCCGCTCCGGGCTGCGCAGCTTCAGGCGCATCTTTCCCTGCTCCAGACGGAAGTGGAGCCGTTCCAGCTTCCTCTCCATGGAACGGTTTAAAACCTGGCTGTACAGTCTGACCTGCTCCTCAAACTGGCTGTAATCAAACACAGCCAATTCAGCCGCAGCGGACGGCGTGGGCGCCCTAAGGTCCGCCACATAGTCCGCAATGGTCACATCCGTCTCATGTCCGACCGCTGATATCACAGGGGTAGAGCAGTTAAATATGGCCCTGGCCACCATTTCCTCATTAAAAGCCCACAGATCCTCAATGGAACCTCCGCCCCTGCCCACGATGATTACATCAAGTCCCATGGCATCCAGGGTTTCGATTCCTTTTACAATGCTGTACTTTGCTTTCTCACCCTGAACCAGGGCCGGATATAACACCAGCTGCACATAGGGATTCCTTCTTGCGGAAATGTTCATGATATCGCGGATGGCAGCGCCTGTGCTGGCAGTTACGATGCCAACCTTCCTGGCGTATTTGGGAATGGGCTGCTTGTAACAGCCGTCAAACATCCCCATCTCCTCCAGTTCCCCGCGCAGCTTCTCAAAGCGGGCAAAGAGGTCGCCTCTTCCTTCCCTGGTAATCTCCTTTGCATAAAGCTGGTATCTTCCGTCGCGCTCATACACATCCACATTGCCGGTTACCGTGACTTCCTGGCCTTCCTCCAGTTCAAAGGCCAGTCCCTTCCTCTGCCCTGCAAACATGACGGCGGCAATCTGTGAGCCGCCGTCCTTCAGGGTAAAATAAATATGTCCGGATGTGTGGTATTTACAATTAGAGACCTCGCCCTTGATGGAAATCCGGTTCAGTGCGAAGTCCTGTGTAAACATGTTCCTGATATATGCAGTTACCTGTGATACGGTATAAACACTTGCCATACGCTATCCTATGAACCTTGCAAGAATCCCATTGACAAAAGCAGGCGAATCATTGCCGCCAAACTTCTTAGCCAGCTCCACTGCCTCATTGATGGATACCTTCTCCGGGATATTCTCATCATACAGCATCTCAAAAAGGGCCAGACGCAGGATGGTCAGTTCCACCTTGCCCATACGCTTTGTCTTCCATCCAGCCGCCACCTCGTTCAGCTTCGCATCAATCTCCGGTATCTTATCTATTATGTTGACTGTTCTTGCCTGAAGATATTCACTGTCTTCTGATTTTAATTCTACTTTATGCAATACCTGAAGGACACCTTCCGGATCTGTGTCGTATTCTTCCGGGGACTGGAAATACTGGTCCAGCTGGGCCACGGCCTCCTCCTGGGTTGGATAGAAGTCTGCCGAGAACAACATCTTGAAACAGTGCTCCCGCAATTCTCTTCTGGTCATTTTCTCTTCTTGTACCTGAAAAGCTCCTGGGCATGTCCCTGCGCCGGGCGGCGCCTGGTCTGGTTTTATAAATGCTTTCCTTCATGCATCAGGCCTTCCGTACATTTTCCTTTCTTCAATGTTGGTTGGTCCTCCCCCGATAAAGGAAGTTCCGCTGTAGACATTATAGCAAAATCACTGCATAAAAACAATAAAAAATGTATAAAACACTCCCCAGGCAACGCTCCGGGGAGTGTTCTTATCCACATGACTGAGTGCTCCTGGTGGGATGGAGCACTCGTACTTCTTCGGGAAAATCCGGCTACTTACCCTCTTCCATATTAACGCCGGCAATCTTAATGTTTACATCCAGCACGGTCAGGCCTGTCATGTTCTCAATGGCCGCGCTTACCTTATCCTGCACCTGCTCGCTTACAGCCGGAATGTTGTAGCCGTACCGGATGTTCAGGGAAAGGTCCACGGACACATGTTCCTCGGTCACTTCCACCTTCACGCCCTTGCTCAGGTTCTTCATGCCCAGCTTGCCGACCAGCTCATTGGTGATATTGCCTGCCATGGAGTCAACTCCCTCCACCTCTGTGGCCGCCAGTCCGGCAATGATTGCAACTACCTCGTCCGCAATCTGCACCTCGCCAATCTTATCCTTTTCGTATAATTTATGGGTACTGCGATTTTCCTCTGCCATCACAAATAACCTCCTGTTAAGACTTAATTAATTAGTATTATAACAAATCTGCGGAAAGATGTATAGGATTAATTTCCTTAGATATCCAGAACTTGTATCCAGATATTCATACCCTGATGTTTTATGGAATGGTGCGGAATGACCGGGTGAGACCGTCCGGCTTCCCTGGACGCCGGACCTGCCGCTTTTCCCGCCATGTCCGTGAAGTAAAAAACAAGGCCTGCAAAACAGGACTTCCTGTTCTGTAAGCCTTGCCGCAGCTATAGGTTTTGCCGCATTACTGTACTGCCATATTTACCCTGGCAGGTTTACTCCGCCATATTCAACAACGTAATGATGATCTGGTCAGCCCCAACCTCTGCCTTACGCTTCACGATATCTTCAATCTGGGCGCGCTGTGGGTCCGTGATGGACGGGGCGTTGATGACAACGTCCACCTTATCCTGGGTGATGCTGACGACCGGGTCAGAGAAACCTTTTGCCATCAGGAGGGTTTCTGCGGCATTTTCCTTCTCGGAAACCTCGGTAAGTTTAATCATATCCTGGATTGCCTGCTGTTTGGCTGCCTCGTCAATGCTTGTGCTGTTAATGAGGTTCATCAGGGTTTCCTTATTCTTTGCACGTATCTGCTCCCTGCTGAGCTGTACATTTGCTATGTAATCCGCCACACTCATGCCGCTGGTCAGCACTGCCTCACCCGGATTCTCAAGACCGGTCTGGGATGCCCCGTCCTCTGCCTGGGCCAGCTGTCCGGCATCCGTTCCCGTGTCAGCTGCTGCCTGGGTTGCTTCTTCCACATCCCCTGCCTGTGCAAGCTGGTTGGCGTCGGTGCCTGAATCAGCGGCTGCCTGTGCCCCATCCATATCGCTGACAGCATCCAGGTCCGACGGGTCCTGGTCCAGGCTCTGTATCTCCTGAAGCCCTGCCTGGCCATTGAGGGAGGCCGCCTGGTTCTCTGCCAGGATATCTTCATCCGAGATGTCCATGGCTCCCGCCTCATATACCCTGTTTCCATTTGCCAGATCCTTTTTGCCTGCGTAGTTCAGGTACCCTGCTGCTGCAATCATCACGGCCAGTGTGGTGATGATGATCTGGTTCCTGCGGAACAGACGCTTCATGTTCATGTCCTTCATATGCTCTTTTACCTGTTTCATATTCTTGATCTTCATATCCTGCACTCCTTTATTTATTCCACCCTCTTTAATACTTTTATTTTATGTGGGGGAAGGCCAAATAATGCTTCCATTGCCTCAGAAATTTCAGCTTTTACGGTTGGACTGCCTCCGCCCTCCGCGCTGATGATGATTCCGGACAGTTCCGGGCTAAGTTCCTTCTCTATAATGGGGCTGTTCCCGCTTGAGCCGGAGCCGGAACCGGACAGGACCGTGCTTTCCTGTAACTGGTTATTCACCACATCACGGGTGCCTCCGCCGGAATCCTTTTCCTGGGTGGTGCTTGAATTGGTGCTCCGGTCCACATGCACCACCTTTTCGCTGGAGGATTTTAAGACCACCATCACGTCTACCTTCCCCACCCCGTCCACGGATTTCAGGATATTCTTAATCCGGTTCTCCATCTGCGTCTCATAGGAACCCTCTCCCCCTGCCGAGGCCGAGGCAGGGTAAACACTGTCCGGACCAGCCCCGGAGCCGTCCTGGCCCGGTCCATTAAGGGATGCCTGGTCCGCTGCGCCTCCTTGGTCATTTTCCTGTGTATCCCCTGTCCAAAGGGGGACCGCACCCTGGTTCGGGCTGACCTGTCCTGCCTGGCTTTTCTCATCCTTTACGGTACTTTTACTGCCCGGCAGGGGAAATGACAGAATCATGAGAAGTACCCCCACCAGCAGCAACAGAAGCCATTTTTCCTTAGTCATCTTTCCACTGAACTTTGATATGCGATTCTTCCAGCCCATAGTACTGTGCCACCTTTCCTGTTAAATGCTCCAAGCCAGGATTACCGTCCTGCTTCTTTCCCACATCCCCGCCGTCCTTCAAAGCGTCCTCCAAGGCATCCTTTCGACTGTCCTTTTCCTCGTTCTTCCCACCACTTTCACCATCGTCCTCCCCCAGCTCCACAGGCCTGACCTCAATGCTGCCCACATTGCCCGCCTCCACATTCACAGGCCTGCTTACCATGTATTCTTCCTTCCCGCTTTTCTGTTCCTTATCATCCTTTACTTCCATGCGGATTTCTTTCACCTGGCCGTAAGTGCTGCTGTTCCTGTCCCCGTCTATCTGCACCTGTGCGCGGACACAGGTAAGGCCGTCCGCTGCCGCCATGGCAGCCACATCCGCTTCCACTGCATCCTGATACCGACCAAGGATCTGGTCCAGACGTTTTTCATCCATGTTCCACAGACGGCTTTTTAAATCGCTGGCATCGTTATGGAGGGAAATGGACTGGAACATGGAGGAAATCTGTTCATCCAGACGCATTTTCCCTGTAAGCGGACTTACAACCAGGAGGATCAGTACCATCCCGGCAAAAAAGCGGATGTATTTTTCGTATTTTGAATCTGCCAGGAGATTGTTTACCACTGCCAGGAAAATCATGAAGTATATGATATTTTTGACCCATCCGTATACTGCCTGCATTGGCTCCTCCTTCCGGCACGATAGCTATGATGCAAAGTAATTCACATTCGTTGAGGCGCAGGTGATTGCAATGGATATCATGAACAGGAACATGGAATACAGCACAATCTGGATCAGCATTTTATGTCCCTTTGACACCCCTGAGACACAGGATACGATCCGCTTATCACACACGGGCTGCATCACCGCCGCCACACACTGGTACAGGACCATCAGGACCATCAGCTTGATGATGGGAATGACCGTGATGACCGCCAGCACCACCACGGCGGCGGCGCCTATGGTGTTCTTAATCAGGACGCCTGAGCCCAGCACCATCTGCGCCATGGCCCCTGCCCCCTGCCCCAGTCCGGGTATGATTTCTATCAGGCGTTTCATTCCAGCCTGCCCGGCCGCGTCCGCATAGGGCAGGATCATTGCCTGTATCAGATGGAACCCCACCACCAGGCCCGTAAGTGTCTTAAGGCTCCAGCCCACTGCCTGTTCCAACAGCTCGGTCAGCTTGGAAAGCAGGGCCTCCTTCACCACATGGCTGCCCAGCACCATAAGCACATAAATCCGAACCATGGAAAGCAGGACCGTGCTGCACAGCCACTGTATCAGGGTTACCGCTCCCAGCATCCCCTCATAGAGGGCCAGGGCGCTCATGCTGCCCCCGGAAAATGCCACCGACATGAAGTAAGCAGGCATGAGCAGCCGCATGAATTCCAATATCTGATCCAGCACCTGGGCCGCCACCTGGAGGCTGGCCGTAAAGCTGGCGGCCAGGCAGGTAAACAGCAGAAGGTAGGTTACGAAAAAACCTGCATCGGATATCTGCCCGCCTTTAAAAACAGAAGACACATTGGAAAACACGGCTCCGATGATTCCGATTGCAGCCACCTGGAACAGCATGTGACCGCCTTTGCCCACCTCGGAGAACAGGGTATTCCTGATACCTGCCCCCGCTTGTCCCAGGACCCCGCCCAGATTGCCTTTCACCAGCTCTTTCATCAGGTCCCAGAAGGAGAAATCCCCCATGCCTCCCCCCTGCTGTCCCATGACCTCGTCCAAGAACTGCTGCATCCCTTCCATTTCCTGCTGGATTCCAAGCTCCTTTGCCCCACGCATCAGTTCCTCTTCTGAATCACCGCTGTCCGTGGGACTGCCGGACATGTCCGTACCGGCAGCGCTGACTGTTTCATCTGCCGTCCAATAAGTTCTGTCGGCTCCATTCCCCATTCCATAAGCACTGCCCATCCCATCCCCCGCCGCCCACACCGCGCCCGCCCCGGCGCCTGCCAGCAACACGGACAAAGCCAGGACAGCCAGTCCCTTTTTCAGCCATTTCCCCATCCTTTTCATCGCAGAAATGTCTCCAATGTCCCAAACAGCGCCAGAAGTATGGGCATGCTGATTCCCAGGATGGAAAGCTTCCCGAATATCTCTATCTGGTTTCCAAGGGAACCATATCCTGAATCCTTACATATCCCGGAAGCAAATTCCGCCACATACGTTATGCCTATCATCTTAAGCAGGGTCACAAGATATACACTGTTGACCTTTATATAGCCCTGGATCTGTTCCAGTGCATCCAGGATTGCCCTCAGTTTTCCCGTGCCGTAAAAAAAGATGAAAAAACCTGCCGCCATGACCATATAGGCAGCATACTCCCCCTTAATGCCCTTTAACTGCACTGCAAGCAGGACGGTTGCAATGCCGGCCGCCGCAATTGTGATGATTGTCATTCTATCCCCACCTTCCCTGAAACAGGCCAAAGGGCCATTATAATGCAAACAGGTTCTTCATGGTTTCAAACAGGTCATATATGTAAGGAATCATCCAGAACAATACCAGTACAAGCCCTGCAAGGCTTGTGAGGAATGCCTGTTCATCCCTGCCGCTGTGCTTTAATACCTGGCAGATCACGGAAACCAGGATTCCCACTGCCGCTATACGAAATATCAGATTTACACCCATTTGCCGTCTCCTCAACTATTCTTATTCCTTTTCCTTCAGGTATGTCCTAATACATCACAATGACAAGGAACATGCCGCCCATGATACCCAGGCTGGTATACAGCCTGCATTTTTCCCTCTGGTTTGTCCTGAGATACTCAATGGAAATATCCAGCTGTTCCAGGTACAGCTTCAGCGTACGCTCCTGCATGTCCACATCCAGATATCCCAGATGCTCCCCCAGGCCTGCCAGCTGTTCCAAATCCTCCTCTGTAAGAGGAAGCCGTATCTTAGGCGAGGAAAGGGCCTGCACCTCCCTGCGCCATATCTCCTGCAGGGATTCCCCTTCCTGGCGGCAGATTCCCTCCGCCGCAGCGGTAAACAGCTGCCCCAATGGGCCTGTCTCCCGCTTCCCCACACGCTCAAGCGCCTCCGCCAGAGGTGCGTGGCTATATGTAATCTCACCTTTCAGGAAATAAATCATCTGCCGCAGCTTTTCCAACAGCCGGAGCCGTTCCCTCCACTGCCTGGCAGACCATATCCCAAAACCGCCGGCCGAAAAAAGGACCAGCATGCTTCCTATCCACTTCAATGCCATGATGTCCTCCTTCCCGTCATAACCGCTTATAATACCCCTTTATCATATCCTTTTATCACAACCGCCTATCATGATCACTTATCGCAACTTTCCATCACAACCTCTTAGGAACCGTTCCATCCTCATATAGGATGCGGCTCCTGCCATCCCATATACATTGCACATGCCCAGGCCCTTCCCTGCTGTCAAGCAGGATCAGCCGTTCAAATGTCCCCTGTGCCAGAAGTCCCCCCATGGACGGCTTCTGCCTGATATCCTCCAGGGAGCTTCCATGTATGGTTGCGGCCAGTGCACAGCCGCAGTTCCTCACATATTCAATTGCCTCCGCGTCCTGGCGGCTGCCGATTTCATCCACCGCAATCACGCCGGGAGCCATGGTCCTTACCAGCATCATCATGCCCTGGCTTTTCGGACAGCAGTCCAGCACATCCGTACGCATCCCCAAATCATTCTGGGGAACCCCCTGATAACAGGCCGCCAGCTCGGACCGCTCATCCACCACCCCCACGCTGACCCCGGGGACCCTGTCCCCGGAACGCCTCACCCATCCGTCCGAGACCTGCCGTATTATATCCCGCAGCAACGTTGTCTTACCGCACCTGGGCGGCGAGATGACCAGCGTATTCAGGAACCTTCCATCATAAAGAAAATCCATCACACCATCAGCACAGCCTGGAACCTGGTGCGCCACCCTGATATTAATAAAAGAGATGAACTTCATCAGCCGGATATCCTGTCCCTGGACCAAGGTCCTTCCAGCAACCCCAATCCGGTGCCCGCCCTGGATGGTCAGGAACCCCTGGCGGAGTTCCTCCTCTGCCGCATAAAGGGAAAAGCTGCCCATATACTCAACCGTCTCCTTCATCTGGGCCTGGGTTGCCGCCAGGAACATATCCCGGTCCAAATTCCCGGTATCCTGCCTGAGGCTTCCATCCCTGGCCACCAGGAACTCCTGGTTCCCACAGATCATCATAAGCGGCATCCCCGTCCTCAGGCGTATCTCCTGGACCTCCTTAAAATCCACCGGAACCTGTCCCAACACGGACCTCAGTTCCCTTGGAAATAGTTTCAAGATTTCTTCCCTCTTCGCCATCTGTCTCACCCCTTTTACCTCAATATATGAGACATGCCTGAAAATATGACTGTATATTAAAAATGAAAAACCACTTACCCCAAAACACATCCCCATAAAACACCCTCACCCAAAAACAAAAAAGCCCACGTCAGACCAGTTACTCCCCTCATTATAATAAAATAAGTGCAGATGTCAGAGTTAATTACTCTCCAACAACTACACTTTTATGGTACAAAAAAGCTCCAGATAATCCCCTTGATTATCCAGAACCACCTGACACTTACATCTAATACTTACATCTTCTTACATCTACTTACATTTACTTCTATCTGCCGCCTCCCCCTGACTCCCATCCCCCATAACAACACCACCCACCCTAATCCCCAGCCATTCCACCCCTCATGGCCGGAGTCCCCCAGTCTGCAGGACGGGCCAGGGCGGGCTTTGTCCCATGGGGGCGGGCTGGGGCGGGGAGGTCCCTTCGGCTGGCGGGGGTTCGGACGCATGGTGGAGAAGGGAGCAGCTTCTTAGGTCCTGGCAAGTAAAAAGGCGGGGGTGGACGAATGCATCAAAGCATGAGTCCAAGGTGCTCTGAGCTGAGAAAGTCCTTCAGGATTTCTCAGCGAATAGCACCGGTCCCCCGTCTTTTTACTTGTCAGGATCTTAGAAGCTGCCCCTTCGGAACCCTGCGTCCGAGCCCCCGCCAGCCGAAGGGACCTCCCTGCCCCGGCCCGGAACCCATGGGACAAAGCCCGTCCTGGCCCGTCCTGCGGACGCACCCCCGCTACCTCCCCCTCTTAACCTTCCTGACCACCTGCCCCGACCGTCTCCGGTCAATCCGGAACACGATCTGCATGAAGCGGGCCACCTCATCCCACGCCTCCCTGCTCTCAGGTATCAGATCCATGCTCATCTGGAACACATGGAACATGCCCTCATAAACCGAAACCCGGCGCCGCACGCCTGCCTGTCTGGCATTCTCAGCGGCTGCCAGCGTATCACTGAGAAGCATTTCATGGCTGCCTGCCTGTAACAGCATGGCAGGAAGTCCCCTATAATCGCCGAATACCGGGGACAGATACGGGTCCCTTGGATCCGCATCCCCGATATACGTGGAATTATAAAGCATTGTCTCCCTGGAATTGCCAAACAGCGGGTCCTTTTCAAAATTAAAATCATAACTGTCGCCGCTGCATGTGACGTCCGCCCATGGCGACATGAGCACCAGCCCTGCAGGCTGCGGCAGCCCGTGGTCCCTGAGGTAAAGGCACAGGGCAAGGGCAAGGCCGCCGCCGGCCGAATCCCCGGCAATCACTATCTGTCCCGGGCGGTAGCGTTTTTCCTTCACCAGCCACTGGTAGGCATGGAGCGCGTCCTCCAGGGCCGCCGGATACGGATATTCCGGGGCAACCCTGTAATCCGCGGTCAGCACATCCCCGCCAAAGCTGAGACGGGAATAGCGCACCGCAAACTTCCGGTATATGTTCTTCATGGGACCGATATAGCCGCCTCCGTGCAGCTGCAGCACGGCCCGTCCCGTCACCACGCCCTCGGGCTTTAAGAACTCCATTTTAAATGGTCCATTTTCAATAATCTCATACTCATAACCGGACGGGCAGACCCAGGCAGGTTCCACTGGATTCTTCCTGAATTCGCCTGTCTGTATGGGCTTTCCTAAGGAAGTCTCCATGATGTCGTGTATCATATCACGCATCAGGCCTCCCCGGATGCTTACCTTCTTATTCCGCATTTGGTCTCCTCCTGATTCCCTATAGATGGAACCGTCTGATTAATTCATTCTTCACTCCCCTGTCCCCCAGGAAAATGGTCATGGCCAGGATGAACACAGTGAGCACCACTGTAATCAACGCCATAAGCGGCTTTGTGACAAGCCCCGCCGCCCACAGGATCAACGGTATGAAGCTGAATATGGTGATGGCAAGCTGGTACATGAAATAGCTCTGCCAGTTCAGCCGGTTGACAAGTATCAAAAACACCACAGCCACATCCGCGAACAGGATGGTGGCAGGCACCGCATAATTGACGGACCAGCCCTCATAACCAAGCACCCAGTCAATCATAATCAGCAGTACCTGCATCCCAACCGTCTCGATGACAACCGTTTTCCCCAGATTCGCATGCTTTAGTATGGAATAACGGACCGTAAGCCCTGCATAGGCAATCCCGGGTATGGCGATGCCGGACCACCAGAGATGGTCATAGGTGGCAATATTCACCACCCCCAGCACCACGGCAACCGCGGCCAGGATTCCGTAAAATATATAAACCAGCTTCTTCCACTTATTCTTATCATATTCCACAACCGGGTAGGTATCCTTCCACGCTTCCGGTTTCGCAAGCCCGTTGCTCTCCAACGCCACCGGTATCCCGGCCTGTTCAAGATGCCCGAAAAAGCAGTCCTCCAGACGGCTGTCCGCAAATACCTTGGTAAATGTAATATTGACCTTGCCCTCATAGGCGCACACGCCGCATTTGGCTGGCTGGCGTTTGGAAACCCCGATGAGCAGATGGAAATTCTCAATCTCATCCCGATACTCCTCATCCATGGTGATGGGACCGATGTTAGACAGGGTCATGGTATGCGCCCTGTCATTGCGCCTGAAAATAAATCCCAGGGCCAGCCATTTGACAAACAAGGGCAGGATGCGCACATACCACTTCTTCTCATTGGACACATTATAGGAAATGGTCTGTTCCAGCTTTTCCTTCACAATATTGTCATCCATCTGGCTGCAGACCGCGGCCAGGATGGAATCAAAGGAGCCGTCCCCCTTCTCCCCGTCGTAATCAATGGCTGTCACCGCAAAGAAATTAGACGCCGTGTCCGAGCCGAAAAATGCCCTCAGGTTAATGGGCAGGTTGATGCCGATTGGCTGCCCGCAGGGCGTTCCGTCCATATAAACCTGGCAGATGGACCATATGAGGGAGGCGGTCAGGTATTTTGTGACGCTGACTCCTTTTTCACGGCATGCCCGTTTCAGATCCTGTATATCCACAGTGCCGTGCACCACGCTCTCGCCGCCCATGGAAAGGTATTCCCCCTCCATCTTGTAGGCTGGTTTGGAACTGTAGCGTCTGCCCGGCATCTTTTTGTAATTCTTCAGATAGCTGTCCTCAATCTTATAGACAGCCCCCGGTTCTTCCTCCCTGGACGGATGAGGCGTGCCCCGCTTCAGGTCAAGATAGCGGGCGGTCAGTTCACGGATGAAATTCACGGCCCCCATACCGTCCGTGACCGCGTGGAACACCTCCAGGTTGATGCGGCGGCCATAATAGCTGACCCGGAACAGATACAGCTGGTTGCTCTTGGGGTCAATATAACGGCAGGGCCAGGAGGTTTCCTTTTCTATATAAGGCGTGCGTTTGTTGCCTTCAAAGTAATACCAGAAAAACCCACGCTTCAGTTTCACCTTGAATCCCTTAAACATGGGTAGGGTATCCTCCAGCGCCTGCTGAAGCAGATTGGGCACTATATCATGTTTTAATATGACTGAGATGCGGAACACGTTGCTCAGGTTTTCATTGGCAATCATGGGAAATATCTTTCCTGTATTGTCAAGCCTGTGCCAGCGCTTCCCCTGAGGATCCTTCTTCATGGCCTGCCTTCTTCCTTCTGATAAATTATAATGGGAAAATGCCCTGTAAGAGACATTGATTTACACAACACAGTATTAGTATACCCCAAAGAAACATCTTCCTGCAATCATTATCTGTTTTCCCTTCTGGAAACATGATATACTATGGTCATACGACCCGCATGGAAATGTATATACTATCAGGGATAACAGATGAGGCATATCAGGGATGTCAGATGCAGCATATAAGGGATATCAGACGCAGCATATAAGGGATATCAGATGCAGCATCCGTATGTGCCTGAACATGCTCTATCAGGACGAGGAGGATTACAAAATGAATGATTTAAGACAACGGTGCGCCGCGGCGCGCAAACTGCTGGAAAGGATGCCAAAGGCAGGGCTTGGATTCTTTCCCACGCCCTTTTACAGGCTTTCTAACCTGTCCGTGGAACTGGGGGTTAACCTTTATATCAAACGGGATGACTTCACCGGCATGAACCTGTTTGGAGGGAACAAGGTGAGAAAGCTCCAGTATCTGATTGGGGATGCTGCCGCAAAGGGATGCGGATATGTATTCACCTTCGGCGCAACCCAGTCCAACCATGCCATGCAGACCGTATCCGCCTGCCGCCGCTGCGGATTAAAACCAATCCTGTACCTGGTGGCAATCGTGGAACCGGACGAGGAGGACCTGCGCGCCAACCTTCTGTTAGATAAGATCATGGGCGCTGAGATACACATTGTGAAAATGCTGCCCGGCGAAGAGGAAAATGCCGCCGATGAACGGGCCGTGGCCATGGCCAGGGAACACATGAAGCGCCTGGAGTCAGAAGGACACCGTTGCTATGAAGTGCCCATGGGCGGGGCCAGTCCGGTTGGCTCCGTTGGTTTCATTGAAGGCTATGTGGAATTCATGGAACAGACCCTTTCCATGGATTTCCATCCTGACTATGTGTTCCACGGCACCGGCACCGGCGGGACCATGGCAGGCCTGGCAGCAGGCCGTGTCCTTACAGGCTCGGACGCGGCAATCATTTCCATCAACGTAAGCTGGAAGGACAAGGGCTATCCCGGCCGCGCCGGGGCGCTGGCGAATGAAAGCCTGAAACTGATAGGGGCGGACGTGACCGTGGATGCTGACAGGGATATCCATACGGACCTGAACTATTACCTGCCCGGATACGAGATTCCCAACCAGGCATCCACTGAGGCGATCCGTCTCCTGGCTGAAAAGGAAGGACTCTTCGTCGACCCGGTCTATACGGGAAAGGCATTTGCCGGAATGCTGGACTACATCCGAAGCGGCAGGGTGCCTCAGGGAAGCAACGTTGTCTTCTGGCACACAGGCGGGGCCACGGCCCTGTTTGCGGAAAAAGAAATCCTGGGCGCCATTGTATAGTTCCTGGCGCAGGCATCCTCTCCCCTTCAAAACCGCAGGAAATATCATGAAATAAATTCCCTTTCCGGTACAATATAAGTGTCTTATAAATAAAAACACAACCAGAAAGAGGAGGATTTCCATGAAAACAGTATATACCCGCAGCACCCTGCTGACAGGAACACATTATGAGGCCGGTTACCGCCTGGGCACACAGTACGCAGCCATCCCCCAGCTGAAGTCACATTTCACAGCCGGATACCCGGGCTTTGGGACAGAGGAATGGGAAAAGGCCGCTGCCCTGTTTTCCCAATGGTGTCCGGGACTGAACGAGGAACTGCAGGGGGTTGCGGACGCCCTTCAGACCCGGCCCCAGAACCTTGTCTATTATGCCATGACCTGGCTCCGTCCCGGATGCAGCCACATTTCCCTGCTGCCGTCCATGACAAAGGACGGACACCCAAAGGTTGCGCGCAACTATGAATTCAACGATGCATTTGAGGATTTTAATGTAATCAAGACCAGCATACAGGGCGCATACACCCATATCGGGACCAGCGTCCTGGGGCTGGGCAGGGACGATGGGTTCAATGAGATGGGACTTGCGGTAACCATGAGTTCCACCACCTTCCCTGTGGGGGTTGATGGGAACATGCGCCGTCCCGCCGTCACCGGGCTTCAGTTCTGGGCCGTCATCCGCACGCTGCTTGACACCTGCCGGGACGTGGCCGAATGCCTGGAGCGGTTAAAAGACATGCCCATTGCATTTAATATGAACCTGATCCTCACGGACAAGGCCGGCAATGCAGCCCTCTATGAGACACTGGACGGGCGGAAGGCTTTCAGGACCATCAATCCCGACTCCGACGCGCAGTACCTGTATGCCACAAACCATCCGCTCCTTGAGGAGCTGATTCCCCATGAACCCCAGGTCCTGGAGAACTCCCTGAAACGCTGCGGGAACATTAAGGCATTCCTGCAGCAGCACGGGGAGGGGCTTGATACGGAAGAATTAAAACAGTTCCTCCTCACCCCTTACCCGGCCGGACTGTCCTGCCCTTATTATGATGACTTTTTCGGCACCACAAAAAGCATGGTCATTGACCCGGCCGCCGGGACCATGGAGCTTTGCTGGGGCGGACAGGAAGGAAATGGCTGGCAGCATTATTCCCTGGAAGGAGATTTCACCGAAGGCGTCAGGGCTGTAAAACTGTGCAGCCAGCCTGCTCCCCCATCCCTCTTCCAACTAGGGCCTGTTTGAAAATTCATTCCCGCCATCTGCACGCCCCACTTCGCGGCATATTTGGCCCAAATTCACTTAACGTAGCCCGCTACGCCGCGTTCATTTGGGCCAAATCTCCCACAAAGTGGAACGCACAGCTGACGGAAAGCAATTTTCAAACACACCCTTACAGACAATAAATAAACAGGAGTTTTTCATGAATTACGAACAATCACTGGAACAGGCCGTTGTGTATATTGAAAACCATCTGGGCGATGCACTGACAGTAGAGGAGGTGGCCCGCCACGCGGGCTACTCCTACTACCATCTGACCCGGGTATTCTCAGCCCTGCTGGGCGAAAGCGTGGGCAGTTATATTAAGAAACGCCGTCTCTCCAGTGCAGCCAGGGAACTGCTCTACACGGACAGACGGATCATTGACATCGCGGTCAGCCATGGCTTTGAATCCAGCGAGGCATTCAGCCGCGCCTTCAAATCCGTCTATCACGTAAGCCCTGTTAAGTACCGTCAGAACCGCCTGGAGCTTTTCATCAGCTCCAAGCCAAAAATGGACCAGCTCATGCTGGCCCATCTGACGAACAACCTGACCGTCCACCCCAGGATCCTGGAGCTTCCTGATATAAAAGCAGCCGGACTGCGCGGCTTCACCACACTTGGCGATAACGTGATCCCCGGACTGTGGGAAACCTTCCGCGCACAGATGCACCTGATTCCCAACACATTTGCGGACAGCCGCGGCTTTGGCATCTGCGAGGCCTGCGAAGACGGCAACAACCTGTATACCATGAATGATAATGTGCTGTTCCCGGAGGTGGCCGCGGTGGAGGTCTCCTCCTTCGACAACCTTCCTTCCCCCTTTATCCCCAAGATCCTGAAGGGCGGGAAGTACGCCGTATTCACCCACACGGGAAGCCTTAAAAGCCTGTCCCTGTCCTTCCGGTATATCTGGAGCACATGGTTCCTGACAACGGATGAGCAGTTGGACGGGCGGGAAGACTTTGAGCTGTACGATGAACGCTTTCTGGGGTACGACCACGCCCACAGCCAGATTGACCTCTATATCCCTGTGAAATGAAGGCCGGGGCGTCCTTCCATCCTCCTACTTCTCCATCCTTCCAAATGCCTCCAGGAAACTCAGCTTCTCAATTGCCTTGGATGCCATCCACCAGTTCTCGCTAATCGCGAATTCCTTTGGATACTCATCCCCCAGGCCAAACCATGTCCATGTAATATTCCAGACGCCTCCCGGATTTCTTGTATCCACCAGGTAATCCAGTTCCAGATCCACAACCTCCTCATTCCCAGGATAAAAGGGACATTCAGGCGACCAGATGAATTCAGACGGCCTGGGCGTATAGGATGCCCAGTTATCCGGATTGCGCTCAATGGAACGGTTCACCAGACCTGGCAGGGCTTCTTTTATGGATTCACAGTCAAAGCGGCGGCCCATACCGCATGCCTCCAGCTCCTGGACCAGCATGCCGGTGCCTCCTGCCCCCATTTCCCCAAGATCCTCTGTCCGCTTCATTTTATCCAGTATCCGTCCAGCGTACCCGATGGCCTTTGCATAAAGCCCTGACTGCCTGTCCCCATGGCGCAGGATAAATGTACATAAGCCTGCTGAGATTCCCATATCCTGAATCCGGTTGACGGACTCATCATATGTCATCCAGGGCGCCCTGGGATAATCATCATTGGACGGGATACTGAAATTCCAGCCGTCCTCCGACATATGCACCCCGCTGTCAAGGTAGTTAAGCATTCCTTTTATGACCCGGTGGTCATTGTCCGTAAATCCAATCCGCCTGAGTATTCCCGTGACAACCAGGACAGCGTACGGCGAGGACTCCGTATTCCAGCAATCCGGCTCCACCGCATTTCCAAATCCCCCGTCCTCATTCTGGTAAAATTCCAGCATTTCCATGACGCGTTCCCTGGTCCCGCCTTCAAAACAGAACTGCCATAACGCCAGTTCCAGGGGCCGTGCATTGCGGTATATCCAGGTGCGTACTTCCCTGTATGCTGCCTTGCTTAATTTCTTCATCTGATACCTCCAAATCATGTTTGGAAAAACTATATCATAAGAGGATGCATCTGTATTGAAAAAAAACGACATCCGGTATCATGGCATCCGATACACCCTGGTCCTCCGTGCAGGGACAGCACGAAAAACAGCGTTCAGACCCACTCCAGAGCGGACTGCCTTGCCTGGTCCGGCCAGACGCCGTGAAACCGTCTGAACTCATTGAGCAGATGGGACTGGTCCGAGTATCCATACCGGTACACTGCATCCTGAATCCGGAACTCCTTTTGTCCCACTATCTCCCGCCATACATTCTGGTACCGCACCAGGCTGGCTGTCCGCTTCATGGAAATGCCGATATCCCGCTGGAAAAGGCGTTCCATCTGCCTCTGGCCCACACAGGTGTGGCCGCATAATTCTTTTACCGCGGCATTTCCCTTTGTCTTCAGGATATAGTCAATGGCATTATACAGGTTGGGATTGTACTGGTCCGGCTTCAGCTTTTCCAGCAAGAACCGTTCCATCCATGCAATCCGTTCCCCCGCCAAACGGTAATAAAGAAATATATCAAAACCAGCCGTGTATCCTGGCTGCACCAGTTCCAGGTCCCAAACCTGGTTATATAAATCCCTGAAATCCAAATCCAGAAACAGCCTGGCTGCCCAAAAATAAAACCTGACCGCAAAGCTGGTCACCTCATCCCCGGTCACCCTGTGCGGTTTAAACACGGAATAGTCCTGTAACCCGCACAGCCTGGTTTTTACGGTCTGTCTTGAGTGGTTGATTTCAATAATAATGTCCATGCAGGTGTCCGGGATTACCCGCACGGCGCCGCCCTTCCCGTTGCCTTCCATGGCCCAGAAACAGGCGATATAGGGGCGCAGGGCAGGGCAGGGTGCATATTCAGTATAAGAATCATCCCTTAAAAAGGGCCGCGATGTCAATGGGCGGTATCGTGTGTCAAATGCAGGTATCATGAAGCGTATTCCTTTTCCCTCAGACTTTGTCAGGTTCAGACACGCTCTAGTATAAGCCATGGGACCGTTAAATACAACCCATATCGCCTGACGCCCTCTCCATTGCCTCCTGGCCCTGTCCTATTTCCAAAGATGTCCTCACATAAAATTCCTGTCCGTCCCTTACCCTGGCATTGGCCTCAGCCTTTCCTTGCGGACACCGTATCATTTCCTGCCCGCAGAGACGTTTCACCTGGCTTCTGGAAATCCCCAGCTGTTTCGCAAACAGCGTGTCCAGCCTTGGGGTTATGCATCCTCCCAGCTTAATCTCGATTTCATCCCATCCCTCATGCCTGCACGGCACCGGGGTATCCACCGCCTGTACCGTATACCCGCTGGACGCAAGCGCCCACTCTGCCCGGTTCCTGGCAAATATGGCCGGGCTGCTTCCATATTCCGCTGCCAGATGCATGTCATTGTCAAGAAAACTCCTGTATTCCTCCTGCTTCAGACGGTCCGGTCCCACCCGTTCATATATGGTCATATTCCAGGATGTCCCGCACGTCATGCACCGGTAAATCAGCCATACATCCAGCAGGCGCCCGTTTGCATTGACGCGGAACTTCCCGCTGTTCCCAAACTCCGTTTTCTTCCCGCATTTAGGGCACCGTCTTAACACCACCGGAAGTGATTCCGGCATTATGATCCATTTTTTCCTGATATTCTGTTTCATCTCAAATCTGCCTCCGCAGTCCACTCTATCATCCGCGGACCCGGATATAAACCTCAAACTCAAGCCAGAAACAAGGAAAAGGCAGTGTATCCGCTATTCCGGTACACTGCCTTGTTTCCCCTCATTCTTTTTCCGTTCCTGAAGCACAATCCTCTGTATGCTTTTTTCCGACAGGAAATATTGCTTTGCCAGGTCCTTCACACCAAATCCCTGACTATATTTTACAAATATTTCTATATTTCTTGACTGAAGTTCCTCCCTTGCCCGGGAAGCCTCTCCCCAGCCCTTTTTATTTTCCTGCTTTCTGGGGATATATACATATTCCCCGTCAATATAATCCTGAATCAACTCCACCAGTTCCACCGGAAGAATCTCATTTGCTTTCTGATAGCGCATCGCTGCCTCCCAAACATATTCTGCTGTCCGGAATAGCAAAGGCTATACAATTACTCTGTTTTCACTGCATCAGCCCATGCTATGCAGCGATAATATATTTCCTCATAAAAACTGGGCCTCCTTATCATGTTTATCCATTAACCATTGGCTTGTCCATTATATCATGGAAACCGTGGATTAAAAACCTCGCGCATTTTACAGAAACATTCTTAATCTTCTTTTAATCCTGCGGAATCTGTGAAATGACCCAGTCCGTATACGCCTCACCGATTTCCAGGTCCATGTTCACGTCAAGCCTGCTCCGGATGCTGGTTACCTCCTCATCCTTCACCGGATTATATCCCTTCTTCTCATAGGATGAGTAGTATAAGCCCACCCCGCGCTTCTGCCAGTTGGGCAGATCATTGAAATTGATATTCCTGGAAAACAGAAGTTCATTCTTAAATGCAATGGTCTTTCCCTCAATCTCCCTTGTGGCTTCCCTGGCAGACATGCCCTCCCTGCGCAGAAGCCAGTAACAGTGGGCATTCAGGGAGTTCCTGTGGGCATCCTCCTGCCTCCAGGAAAAATAGTCCTTCACGCATTCCAGATTGGGCAGCGGCACCACCCTGCAGTCAAAGCAGGCCAGTACCCCCAGGCGCAGTGAGAAAAATGCGCTGGCCTCCCCTGCCAGGACAGAATTAATCTTCCTTGTCTTCCTGCCAAATGTATTGTCCCTTGGATGGAACAGCAGGGAAATCTCATCACTCTGGGTGTAGCCGTACACGATGCGAAACCCACAGTCCATCAGATGCTTCACCGTATCAACCATGGCATCCCTGAACCGGATGTCAAAAGGCGCCTCGAACCGGCAGGTTTCCTTGGTCAGCTTTGTAAAATTCCTCCCGTCAATCCTCACCGCCATATAAAGCTCCGGAAGGATGGTCTGGTCCAGGGAAGTCTCAAACCTGCGCATGCCTGTATCTAATTCATCAAAAATCATTGTCTATCCCTCCATCTTATCATTCCACACATCAACCACGAATGCATCATCCTGGATCCGCACAAAATACAGTACGTCGAATCCCTCCCCATAGGAGGGAAGTTCCAGACGGTTTGAGGTGCAGGCAATCGCCCTGCTGGGAATACACGCCTTTCCAAGGCGCTGGGAATTGCGCTCCACACAGTCCCTCACAATGGACTGGAAAAAGTATCCTTCTATCCGGTATCCATGCTCCCTGGCCGCCTTTATGTACCGATTCCTGTCCTCTGCGGTGGGATTTGTATTGTCCACCACAAACGATACCCGTTTCTGCAGGCACTCCTCTAATAACGCCGCCTCCTTGTTCCTGGTGTGCAGCGTGTCCAGATTGATATGTACAAAATCCGGCGGGAAATGCTGTTTAAAAAAAGTAGATTTCCCGCTTGCCTGAATACCGGTGAAAATAACGGCTCTGGGCGCCTCTGCCTCCAGCTTGTGCTCCATTGTTTTCCGTCCTCCTGTCATTATCCGGTTGTCCATGGTCCATCCAGGCTAAAATTTCCTGCTGATGATGAACGTAAGCAGCGCCAACAGGAATATCAGCAACTCCTTCAGAGGGTTTTCGGCAATATCATCCGCCAGCTGTTCCAACCTTGTCTTCCTGTGATCCTGCCGGACCTTCTGTTCCAGTTCCGCCATGGTCATGACGGCCCGGCTCTGCTCCGCATCATAGCATTTCCGTCTGTCCGCATCCGACAGTACCATGTAAGCCTCCGTCAGCTCCTTTGCCTGCTGGTCGTTGAACGCCCGGCCCTCCATCTCATACCATCGCTTCTCCCGCTGGAACGCGGCGTCGATTTCTTCCGGGGCAGCATCCGGATTCAAATGCAGGATTGTATAGTAGCCGTTCTTTTTCATGTGTCCTCCTAATACCAGGGATGTCCCGGCATCAGTCCGGGACTGCCATCCACACCTATTCATCCATCCCTGCGGCTGATACCTGACAAGCGTCCAAAAAAGGGGATAAGAAGAACCTTTCAGAATGAATCAGTTCATGATTGCATGCGTAATTTTATCCAGCGGTATGCCAGGGCTTTGATGATACCGGGCCTTTGATTTATCATAGATAAGATTTAATTCATGATAATACCCATCTTCGCTCACCGTCTTCCCATTCCACATATACCGGCATACAGGAACCTCTTCCCCATCCTCCCCTGCTTCCTCCCAAGACAAGATATCATAGTCCCCCTTTGCTACTAGAACCAGTTCCCCATCCAGGATACTGTATACATCGTCAAAAAAAGCTCCTGTATTTCCGCCACAATTGAGCAGGAGATTTTCCCGCTCAATATATGAGAATTCTAAGCGTGTAAGATTAGCAGCATGGACTTTACCATCTGCATAATTCAGGATAATACATCCGGATGCCGAATATTTTCCAACTAATACCAGTTCTGGTATATCATCATCGTCCAGATAGATTAAATCAAACGAATCAATTTCCCTTTGATTGCAGGACTCAATATAATCTATGTACGCCTTTTTCCATAAATCCCCTGTATCCCCCTGCTCCATTTCTGCGGCTTCTTCTGTATATGCCACTGTGGAAATACCTATTTCCTCTTCTTTCTCTGCATTACCCCCGCAGGAGGTAAGGATGCCAAGTGTCAGGATACATGAGATTACCCGTAAATATTGTACATACATTCTCCGGCACCGCTTCTTTCCACCAATAAAGCCGTTTTCCATCAGCACGGTCCTCCCCGCTACTTATGGTACGGTTCCCCGGCCATAATCCGGTAACTCCTATATATCTGCTCCAGCAGCACCACCCGCATCAGCTGATGCGGAAATGTCATCTTTGAAAAACTCAGGGCATAATCCGCCCGCCCCATCACCTCATCTGACAGGCCAAGGGAACCGCCAATCACAAACACAATATGGCTTATGCCATCCACCCCCAGCTTCTGAAGCCTGGATGCCAGCTCCTCACTGGAAAGCATCCTGCCTTCAATTGCCAGGGCAATCACATAAGCCCCATCTTTAATATTAGAAAGGATGCGCTGCCCTTCCTTATCCTTAATCTGGCGTTCCACGGCCTCACTGGCCCCATCCGGCGTCTTCTCGTCCTGCACCTGGACAATATCCAGCTTGCAGTAACGGCCAAGACGCTTGGAGTACTCCTTTATGGCATCCTCAAAATACCGTTCTTTTATCTTTCCTACCGTTACAAGCGTTATCTTCATCCGTTAAAACTCCAGTACCATGTCATACCACACAGCCCCGCCGTGAACTGACTTTGAAACACCCATATTCACATACCCGAACTTCTCATAGTAACCGATAAGCCTGTCCTTGCACGTCAGTATAAGCCCTTTCCTGCCCTGCTTCCCTGCGGTTTCAATCATGGTCTGCATAAGCCGGGAGGCCACCCCCATATGCCGGTACCCTTCTATCACATCCAGCCCGAAAATACTCTGGTACGCCCCCTTGGGGTCATGCAGGGAAATATCCTCAAACATCTCATCTGCAATCGTCCTTTCATCTGTAACCGCGCCATTGATGAAACCAATAATCCGCCCGTCCGCTTCCGCCACCAGGAAGCTCTCCCCAAATGCCTCCAGACGTGCTTTTAAACTTGCCCTGTCAGCCGCCTCCGCTGCCGGAAAACAATTAAGTTCCACCTGTGCCACCTGATCCAAATCATCCGGCACCGCTGTCCTGATTCTGTATGCATCATTCCCTGTCATCTGTATGTCATCCTCTCAGCCTACCCGGCCATCCTCTAAACCCATCCAGCCATCCTCTAAACCCATCCGGCCATCCTCTCAGCCATTTCTCAGCCCTTTACGCGGAAATAGTAACCAACGCCCCACTTCGTATGTACATACTTTGGGTCGCTTGGGCTTGGCTCTATCTTTTCCCTCAGCCTTCTCACATGGACATCCACGGTACGGACATCGCCGCTGTCCATGGCCTTGTTGCCCCATACATAGGTGAGCAGGGCTTCCCTGCTGTATACCTTGTTGGGATTGCGCACCAGAAGCTCCAGCAGGTCAAATTCCTTGGCTGTCAGGTTAATCTCCCTCTCGCCGATAAATACCCTGCGGCTTTCCGTATCCATCTTAAGGTCACCCTGGCCGATGACGCTGTTGTTGGCTTCCTCCTTCTTCAGGCGCTTGTTCTTGGAACTGCGCCGTATGATGGCCTTGATCCTGGCCTTGACTTCCAGGATGTTAAAGGGCTTGCTTATATAGTCATCCGCCCCATACTCCAGTCCAAGGATCTTATCCATGTCCCCGCCCTTGGCGGTCAGCATGATGATCGGCATGTCGGAAAACTCCCGGATGGCCTGGCAGACCTCATAACCGTCCAGTTTAGGAAGCATCACATCCAAAAGCACGATATCGTACTCTGTCTTCTTAGCCAGTTCCACTGCTTCCTCGCCATCATATGCACAATCCACTTCCATGCCATCCTGTTCCAGGCTGAAGCGGATACCTTTTACAATTAATTTTTCATCATCTACAACTAATACTCTCGGCATGTTCATTCCCCTTATCTATCAATGGCGGCCCAAATCAAACCTCGGGCCGCCCAACTCTTTTATACTGTGATACTGTCCTTAATCTTTTCAAACGCAGCGTCCTTGATGCCGGACACATTCATAATATCCTCTATGGACTGGAATCCGCCATACGTTTCCCTGTAGCGGATAATATCCTCTGCCCTGGACTCCCCGATACCGCGAAGGCTCATAAGCTCCTCCCTGGTAGCCGTGTTCAGATTCACCATGGACCTGGTCTTTGCTTCAGGATCCGCAGCGGGCTTGATGCCCTGTGCCTCCCACTCTTTTACCTGGCTCTCACTGGGAACTTCCAGCTTCATACCGTCCCTCAGCGTCTCCGCCAGGTTCAGATAATCTGCCGCTCCGCCGTCCATAATGCCTCCGGCCGCCTCAACCGCCTCATATACCCTGCTTCCCTCCGGAAGACCGTATACGCCCGGCTGTCCCACCTCTCCGCAGACATGTACATAAACCATGGCGGCAGATGGTTGGGTGGAATCCGGCTGTCCGGAATCAATCTGTCCTGAATCCGTTTTTCCTGGACCGCTCTGTCCTGAATCCGGTTTTCCCGAACCGCTCTGTCCTGAATCCGGTTTTCCTGAACCGTACTCTTCCGAATCCGGCTGTCCCGAATCTCCCAAATCCATAACAATTCCTTCATTCCCGGAATCAACCGCACAATCCGGCTGCCCGCCGCAACTATAACATATGCCTGCAGCCAACATGCATATGACGATGGCAGGAACCTTTAATGCTTTTAAAGATATAAGTCTCATCTGAATGGTATCCCTCCTTTATACGGGTACCATCCCAGCCTGATAGTACTATTCTAACTGTTAGCCTATTTAAATACAAGAGTTATTTCCAATTTTTATCTTTCAAAAACAATGATTCCGCCGATGGCAATGGCAGCGCCAATGAGCTTATGCCATGCAAATGGGCTTTTTTCCACGCCGAACATACCAAACAGCTCAATCCCATACGCCACGATAATCTGGGAGATGACGATTAAGAGGGCTGTCTGGGCAGGTCCCAGGCTGGCCATGCTGCGGATGACCGTGTATGTGATGAGCGCCCCCAGGATACCTCCCACCATAACATATTTTGGCGTTACCTGCATCAGACCCGCAATAGGCTCCCTTCCTGTAAAAAGCCAGATTACCACACAGGTAATAAACGCGGTCAGCTGTACCCAGCCCGCAGCCACCCACACGCTGGTCTGCTTGGTAACCTCCGTATTAAATACGCCCTGTATGCTCATTAATGCGCCTGACAGCAATGCTATGACAAATCCCATATCTTTTCTTTCCTGCCTTTCCATTATTTTTCCTGTTTCTTTAGCTTTCCCCTTGAATATAATTTTATTCTAAGTGAAGGAGTTGTCATGCATCTGCATATGATGTATAATCGTTCCCACAGGAGGCGCTGTCTATGAGTACCATTGCAAAGGCTTTATTCCAGATGTCATCGTGGCCCATGAAGACACCTGTTCCATATTCCGGCTTCCATCTGGTTTTTGGAGGAGCCGGCATCCTTGCCGCCATTTTCCTGGCATGGAAACTGTCCCGGAGCAGGCATCTGCACGTCCTGTCCGCCTGCGGCCTGATCCTGGCTGTCAGTGAAATTTATAAGCAGGGATTCCTGTATTATATTGTCAACGGGGAACAATACGACTGGTGGTATTTTCCGTTTCAGCTGTGCAGCATCCCCATGTACCTGTGCCTGCTGCTTCCATTCATCGGGCCGCGGATGTCCTCCCGTCCAGCAAAAGCAGTATATACCTTCCTACAGGACTTTTCCTTGTTAGGAGGCGTCATGGCGCTGGCAGAACCCAGCGGACTGATGCATCCGTATCTTGTATTAACCCTTCACGGGTTCATATGGCATTTTATCCTGATTTTCATTGGACTTTACTGTGCATTTAGCGGTAAGGGCGGACGAAGCCTGTCTGACTTTGGGGATACGCTGCCATTATTGTGCGGATGCGCTGCTGTAGCCACCCTCATCAATGTGGCATCCCATCCTTATGGAAATGCCGATATGTTCTACATCAGCCCCTATTACCCCAACGGACAGGTTGTCTTTCATGAGATTGCCCTGACCATCGGGACGGTTCCAGGTAACATACTGTATCTTTTTTCTGTGGCCCTGGGCGGTTTTCTGTTCCACGTCATGCTCAGGCATATCCCGCGGCAGTCTTAATGCCCGCTGGGATCATATTACAAAAAACACGGTTATATTTTATAATAAGGAGATTTGAATATGTCAAAGATATCAGGAAACGAAAGAGCAAAACAGGCAATCGCATTCCATGACAGGGGCTTCAACTGCGCCCAGTCTGTTGCATGCGCATTTACGGATAAAACGGGGATGGATGAAAAGACCCTGTTCCGGATAACCGAAGGACTTGGCCTTGGAATGGGCTGTATGGATGCAACCTGCGGGGCAATCTCTGCTGCCGCTGTATTGTCCGGCCTGAAATGCAGCACCGGGCATACCCAGGCGCCGGATTCCAAGAAGATTTCGTATGAGGCATCCGCCTCCTGCCTCAAGGCATTCCTTGAAAAGAACGGCAGCCTTACCTGCCGTGAGTTAAGGGGTGAGGATACAGGGACACCGCTGCGTTCCTGTCCCGGATGTATTGAAGATGCGGTTCAGATCATTGACGGACATCTGTTTCCCGAGGAATAGGAAAAGCTGGCTATGATAAGGCGAATCAGAAGTTGCGTTTGGATGCCTTTGGCGTAAAAGACGGGAAAAGTGCCGGCCAACGGATTGGAACTCATGAACTGAAACAGGGGCAACGGTGTAGGGATGAAGAAAGTGCCATATGATTTATTCCGGATAGAGAATGAGATAATAGAGAAATGCAGTATATCTGAAAACCGTTTCCATAAGGTCAGCAGCACTCAATGGGAAAACATATATCAAACGATTGCAGAAAAATATGCCGACAAAACAGGAACATGGAAAAACGGTTTACATTGGGCTAATATCAAAGGTTACAGTCCAAAAAGCATGAAAAACTTTTTAGGGAGTTTTCCAGTTGATGGTTCAACATGGTTTTATCTCCTGCCGCAGATCATATCAGGGGATGAGATGGTTTATTTTTTAATTGACAAAGGCAGTGATTGGTATTTGGGGGAAAAGTTTTGGATATTTGAAAGCTATATACCTGAATTAGCAGAGGCGCTTAATATGTTAAATCAAACTGCCTTCTTAGATACCGGATGGGCGGACTATTATATTATTTCCAAAAAATTCCAATGGCTTATAGGCTTTAATCACCATGATATAATTTCATGTGTTGGAGAGGGGTTAAATCTTAATTGTCTCAAAAATTAAGTAATATAACAAGTTCCGGTCCGTCGGACTGATTTGCAGGTACGGACTAAGATGCGATTGGAAATTGCGTTCCTCCAGCCATCCTAGAGCGTGTTTGAAAATTGCTTTCCGTCGGCTGTGCGTCCCACTTTGTGGGAGATTTGGTCCCGATGATGGAGGCGTAGCGGGCTACGCTGACTGAATCGGGGCCAAATATACCGCGAAGTGGGGCGTGCTTTGTCCTAAGGGGGTACCTCTGGTGGATTCCTTAGGGCAGACGGCGGGAATGAATTTTCAAACAGGCTCCGGGGCGTACCTGCAAATTCATTTTAAATAGAGTTGTCTGGATATCAGATGCCATTCATCAGTTGGCATTCTGTATTTTTATGAACTGCATGAATAAATGAATCAGCGGAATGTAGTTTGTCTACCGTTTGAAAGCTGGCTTCACTTAGCCACTTTTCTTTATCCAGCATTCCTTCCGGCTTTCTTTTTTCCTTTTTCCTTAATAACTCCCTTTTTTCAGCAGCTTGCGAAGATAAGCATAGGTTGCCTCTTCGCCCTTATCCTTCAGCATGATAAGCAGCTTTTCCAGCAGCGCCCTTGTTCTTGGATGGATGGTGATATACTTTTTGGTATATTCATAATATTCCAGCGGGGCCGCGCTGGTGTAGTCCTTTCCTTTATACACTTCGCAGGCCGCAATCCTGTCGCATATCATCTCAGCCACATACCTGACCGGCATCTTGTTGCCCACCAGTCCCTCTTCCTTGTGGTTGGAAATATCAATCCAGTACTCATAATGGTGCTTATTCCTGCCTTTGTGGTGCAGCCAGGCCCTGGAATACCCCACGTCCTCCCGCTCCGCAGCGTTTGGGCTCCTGTCGCCCTGGTAGTACCGGACACCCGTCCAGAATTCCTCAGGGCTGTACTTGGAAAGATCATGTGTCAGTCCCTGCCAATACAGGCCGATTTTAAAACAGTGCCTGCGCACCAGGCGCCTGTGTTTTGTAATGGTGCAGTAATGCCTCCATATATTTTGAACCTTCATTCATAAATCCCTTCTTTTTTTACCCTTTATGCCAGTTAGTATATCATATAATTCACCCTTTTGCCCCTTTTTCTTCATATTTTAACCTTTGAACAATAGAATCTAAGGTTTGTATAAATTGTTTATGCTTTATCACCAAAAACGTTTGACACTTTTCAACATTTGTGATATCCTAAGGACAGTTGCGAAATAACTTGCAACAGAACAATTTTTTTATATTTTTTGGAGGTATCGTAATGAAAGGTACAGTTAAGTGGTTCAACAACCAGAAGGGTTACGGATTTATTTCAGATGAGCAGGGCAACGATGTTTTCGTTCACTATTCAGGTCTGAACATGGATGGCTTCAAGTCCTTAGATGAGGGCGCAGAAGTTGAGTTCGAAGTAGTTAACGGAGCTAAGGGTCCTCAGGCTACTAACGTAACCAGATTATAATCAATGAACAACAGTGTACCTTTTTCAAACATATATCATCATTGATAGAGTTGAAGTAAGTTATATCTGATTTCAAATGATTACAAGTAAGAGCCAGTCTTCTGACTGGCTCTTGTTGTTTTCTGTCCTGTATCCGTGGAATCTGTGTCTTCCCTCCGTGCCTTCCCTTTATCCGCCATCCAATCCTACCTGGCGCGTTCCAGTATGTCCTTCAGGTCATCGGTTGAGAACTCATAGTGCTTTCCGCAGAAATGGCAGTTCACCTCAATGGGCTTTCCGTCTTCAATCATTTCCTGGATATCCTTTTTTCCGACACTGATTAATGCCTTTTCCACCCTGCTCTTGGTACAGTTGCAGTAGAACTGCACCGGGGTCCTGTCGTTTATCTCCAGCCCGAACTCACCGAGGATGTATTCCAGTATCCGCTCCGGGGTGTTGCCCACATCCAGCAGCGTGGTGATGGAGGATATCTCCTTAAGCTTGTCTTCCAGCCTGCCGATGACTGACTCGGATGCCCCCGGCATCAGCTGGATCATGAAGCCTCCGGCCTGACGCACCGTGTTATCCTTATTCATCAGGACGCCCAGGGCCACGGAGGAAGGAATCTGTTCCGATGTGGCATAATAGTAGGTAAGGTCCTCTGCAATCTCCCCGCTTACCAGGATGGTCTGTCCCACATATGGCTCTTTCAGGCCGATATCCTTAATCACACTCAGGACGCCCACGCCCAGGGCGCCGCCCACGTCCAGCTTCCCCTTTGCATTGGGGGGCAGCATGACCATGGGATGAAAGGCATATCCTTTTACATTCCCAAGGGAATCAGCGGTCACGGTCAGTCCGCCTATGGGTCCGTCCCCCTGTATCTTCAGGGTCAGAAGGTCCTTTTCCCCCTTCATGTCAATCCCCATCATGACTCCTGCGGTGAGAAGCCGTCCCAAGGCAGCGGTTGCTACCGGGCTGGTATTATGGGCCTTTCTTGCCTCTTCCACCAAGTCCCTTGTGGTGGAGGCAAATGCACGGATTTCACCGTCCGCCGCAGTTGCTCTTATCACATAATCTGACATTGTATCTCTCCTATCCTATTTTCCGTTTTCCCGCGCAATCACGTAAATCCGTTCACTGTCCTGCTGCACGGGATTCCGGGTGCAGGCGTCATATGCCGCCACAAACTCCATCCCAGCCTCACTGACTGCCCGCCGGACCTCGTCCAGACTGTATGCTCGCTGGTAATGGGTTTCCTCAAATTTCCTGTAAAGCTCCCCTTCCTTCACAAAAAGGGTCAGGTCATATTCGTTGACCTTGTCTTCCTCATCATAAAAATTATTCCAGATAAAGCTGGATTCTTCCCTGTCCTCTGCAAATGTATTGTCAGCCAGCATTTCCCTGTACTTATATTCTGTGTTAAGGTCAAAAATAAATACGCCTTTGGGGTCCAGATAATTGTTGACCAGCCGGAACACCTCCACCAGTTCCTCATATTCCATCATATAATTCATGGAATCACAGATGCTGATGACAGCCCTTACCGTTCCATACAGTTCAAAACCGCGCATGTCCTGCAGCAGGTAAAGGATATCCAATCCCGATGCATTGCGCTTGTTCATGGCTATCTGGAGCATTTCCCCGGAATTGTCAATCCCAATCATATCGTACCCGGACCTTGCCATAAGCTCGGTCAGGCTGCCGGTCCCACATCCCAGATCCAGCACCAGTCCATCCGTGACCTGGTATTCCTTGAGAAGTCCTGTGACATAGCCGCACCACTCTTCATAGGGTACATTGTCCTGGAATATATCGTAAACCTCCGCAAAACCAGTGTAAGCCTCCATCCTTCATCCTCCTGCTTTCCATACTGCAAAAGCGCCTGCCCGGAGCTTCCTCCGGACAGGCGGCTTACAATCAGACGTCCTCAGACACATATGGATCCTATGCGTTCTTACCGCAGCACTTCTTATACTTCTTGCCGCTTCCGCATGGGCACGGATCGTTGGGGAAAACTTTCTTTCCCTTGCGGACTGTGCCGGAAGCCTTCTGCGCCTTGTAAAGCTCCTTGCGCTTCTCAGGCGTAAGGATGCTGTCCCACTGTGGAAGTTCAAACAGCCAGTTGGCCTTTGCCTCTACCATATTGTAATACAGCTTCTCAGGGTCAATCTCAATCTTGACCTGGGTGTCCTCTTCCATTGTCTCAATCGGGTTCTCGTATCCCTTAAGACTCTCATTGATTCCATCCAGGAATCCGGTCATGATCAGTATCTCAGTCTCATACTTCTCAGCCAGTTCTTTTACGGTTCCGGTAACTACTTCCCCTGGATTGCTGAGGATCTGCTCATAAATTCCTTTTTCAATCTGAAAATATCCAGCCCACAATTCTTCTTTCTTTTTATCATCCAGGCCGTCGCCATACGCCAGATTTCTCCATGTCTCTAACAGTGCCATAGTAAAACCATCCTTTTTGTATTATTTATGTGCTAGTCCATAGTATATAACAAAAGTAAAGATTTTTCAAATATATTTTGCGCTTTACATACTTTTCGGTTTTGTGCAGATAATAAACATGTAATCCAATCAAAATTAAAGGAGGTTTTTCCATGAAGGTAAATGGCAAAAACGAGAGCATTGAATGTACCATCAAGAACTGTACGTTCCATGACCAGAAAGAAAACTACTGTACCCTGGACAGGATCAAGGTTGGCACACATGAGGCAAACCCGACACAGAAGGAATGTACGGACTGTGAGTCTTTTGTAAACAAGGCTCAGTAAGTCAGGAATTGGGACAAAACTTTGGCCGCATAACGGCAGGGTTTTGTCCCAGTTTTTATATAAATGTGGATAAGCCGTTTTATTTTTCAGACAATAACAGTTTGTCCACAATCTTTTCCACATTATTGTGGATAAGTGGATAATTCGTGTAATTTCGACAAAATAAAAGTACCCCTGGGCGCGAGGGACAGTCGAAAGAATGTCCCATCGCCCCTCACGGCGTACTTAACATGGTTTCCGTTTGGTATTAGGTCCCATTCCTTCCCTGCGGGAGTTATGGGTCTGGTTCTGGTTTTCCGGTTTTTGTTTTTCTGTTATGCTGTTGAACATTTCATTTGATTTCTTCCTTGCGGCCTTTTCTTCTAAATCCCTGTCCATTATCATCACCTCAATGATAGTATGGCAGGGACAACTGATTTCCACTCCATGATGTTCTTGTAATTTTTTCCATTTGTGCTATAATATATCTCATGGGGACATAGCTCAGCTGGGAGAGCGCTGCGTTCGCAACGCAGAGGTCGCGGGTTCGAATCCCGTTGTCTCCATTATATGATGTGCTTAAGGCCTTGATTCTATCAGGTTTTTGGCACTTTTCTTTTCTATACTGCCTCGATTTTTGAAGACAATTATTGTTTAGAAAAGGGGCAATCAGGAAATAGATTGCCCCTTGATTTAGAATAATATTCAGTTTTGGATTGTCAGTACACTACTGCATCCATTCCCCCTTCTCGTTTACATAATATCCATCTGGAGTAACCGTGTTGTATAACAATCTTCCTTTTGTCCCATCGGATTCCATGTTGAAATAATACCATCTGTCATCAATTAACTGCCAGCCGGTTACCATGCTGCCCTGGGATGAGCCATCCGCCGGTGAGAGATAATATCGGTTTCCATCTATATCTGTATACCAGCCGGTCTGCATGTATCCTTCCTCATTAAAATGATACCAGATACCATTCACTTCTTTCCAGCTATTTGTTGCCCAGGTCTGGTCAGGATTTTTAAGTCGCCAGCCTTTTTCATCCAGTATCCACTTTATAGTAGGAACTGTAGTTATTGAGCCGCTACCACCACCTCCGCCGGAGTCCATACCTGGCGTGGTAAACACATGGCTGGAATCGGCATCCATGACATTGCCTGCTTTATCCTGGAAGCCGGATATGTTTATGGTATAAGTGGCACCGGACTTCAGCCCTGCATATTCAATAACAAACATGCTCTGGCCGTAAAAATCCCAGTAGGGAATGTCCCAATGGCCGCCCGTTAAGGTTATGGTTCTGTCCCTGTCTGTGAGTGTTACAGTGCCAGGGTCGGTTTTCATAGTTTCGCTGAACTCAATTTTCATACTGCCGTTTGAGGAGCCATCCGGCCATATGTTAGTTACGCGGGGCGGGACTATATCCGGCCAGATGAATGGGACTTTGTGGCCGATGATAATATCCATATCTGTGCGGTTCACAAGAATGTAGGCAAAGAACGCGCTGGAATATGACTTTGTGCCCGCCTGTACATCCATCGTCTCAGGGCATTTTGTTACCGTCAAATAATACCCTGCCCAAAAACCATGGCCTTCCGTGCCGCTGCCGCCATGGACTGTGAGTTTACCGTCAAAGGCTAATTCCATATTGAGGGAGGCCCTTATACCAATGCCCCAACACTCCGTAGTTTCGTCTGTATTTCCGATAATCTTCGCTGTCAGCTCTCCGCTTCCGGTCAGTTTGGAGCTATCATTCTGGTCCATATTATCTAAAGTAATTGCTGCGCGGGGGCCCTCAGCATACACAGACGTATTCACATCTAAATTCTTGCCCGAGTGTATTCCAAAGCTTCCTCTCGCAGTGATGGTTCCGGATCCGGACAAAATCATATTTCCTAAAGAATAAATACCTGTTCCCCTAAAATTATTGGTTCCCTTCATGCATTCAGCCAGCACAATTCCATCGTTATTTATGGTTATATCATCAGCATATACCGCTACCCCCTCCAGTTGCGCGCCCCGCACCGTCAAATTACTACTTTGGCCCACATTCACAGTCAGATCGCCGCTAGTAATGTATTTACGGTTAATTCCATTGGTACCTGTAACAGTCAGGCTGGCGCCGTTATCCACCTCAAGTGTCAGGTCGGCTAAGGAACTGATTACAGTTGCCCGCGGGCCGTCAACACCGTAAATATTACAGCTGCCTTCTGCTTTCAGGGTGGCATCTGATGTAAATGCTATCCCGCCCTTCGAGTTGTTGATGCGGGTCAGTGTCAGATTCAGGTCCTTGATGGTCAGTGTAGTCACATTTTGATCTACATCAATATAGCCAATACTGTAGTTGTTGTTAGATGTGACAGTTATATTATCTACATCAATTGTAATGTGTGAGCTGCCATTACCTCCAGTAATGGTGATGGTGTCCCCGGCGGAAGCCCCAAGAGAGCTGGCGCTGGAGTCTGATTGTCCATCCCATTCATGGTTACTGTCGTCCAGCAATAGACCCCCCCCCCCCATAATCACCTGTACTGCGGGCAGAGGATTGCAGGAATAGCCTGATTGAAGGGCCGCGGTAAAGGTGTATCCGCCGCTGACAGGCCAGCTGCCTCCGTCCGTCTTGGCGTATTCAGGGCACTCCCAGCGGAGGATGTCCAGGGTCTGCGGAGTCTGTTCCTTATCTATAACCGCGCTGACCTGTGTGGGCAGCATGGAAACCACCATGTCAAAACCGGCCTGATTATCCGCACTTACGCCGGTCATGTGCAGTTCACCCCCGTTCAGGTTATCATCGTCCACAAATGTCCAACTGATGATGGTTTTTGCCAGCCCATTGTCCGTCACAGGCGGCAGGACACATTCTCCCTCATGTCCATTGGGGAGCATGCACCCCTCTGTTTCCGTACAGGGGATTGGTTCCTCCTGTTGGATTTCCGCCCCACTTTCAACGGTTCCATCCGCTACCGTCACGATGATTATAGGCGGCTCCACGCCGTCTGACAGGGTATACCTGTCCACATCCGCAGTAAACACATAGTTGTCCGGTGTATTTCCATCATAAACAGGGCTGCTGTCCCATGTCACCTGGATTTTTTCCTTTGACTTGGTGACGGTCGTGACTATCTCCTCATCATCCCCAGCATGCTTTCCCGACGCACCGCTCCTTGCATCACTGGGGCTGGCCGTTAAAGTATCATCCGCTTCATCATATTCAATTTCATCATCAGAGATTACCGGTTCCTCCGTAACATGGTACAATGTCACGGTTAGCCCGTCCGGTAGGTTCAGTTCCGATTCTTCCGTTCCCAACGGGACGGTCTGTCTTTTCACCCTGCTATCCAGCGGTTGAAAGGATGCGATGGCCCCGTCCTCCGGCGTCATGGTTTCTGCAGCCGCGGTCACTGGAACCTGTCCAAACAGCAGACCGGTGCACAGAAGCAGCGAAAGGCTGCGTGCATGTTTCTTATTTTTCATTCTTTCCCCTCCTTAAATTTTGATAATATGGCTACATTTATGCTTAATACGCCTCCTTTCCCAAGATGAACAAATCTGTTCATCTTCCCTAAAACGACGAAATGCGAACGGCCTTAGCCATTCGCAATCTCTTTTTTAATTATATCAAGTTCTGGTGTGGCTGTCAAAACTAATTTGGGGAATGACATCAAAGCCTGAAATGACATCAAAGACACCTCATAATGCAAAGGCTGGGATATGTGGCAACCCATTTAAAACATCCTTCTTTGTTGACCATCCTGCTACTGTTTCCCCTATAGGATATCATAGAAATAAAGAAAGATATTTACAGCCGCAATTGTAATCATAATCAGGCCTGTCAAAATCCACCAGCCATATTTAATATTTTTATCCTCATTCGGGCAATAAAACTCCCTTCCATCCCTTGGATTATAAAATATTTCTACGGAATCCCCTGGATTTCCTGCCTTGAAACATGCGATTGGCATTCTTGCGTCAATCCCAAGGTAATCCTTATCTTTCGCATTATATCTATATATTGTATGGCAGACAAGGGTGAATGAAGGCCAATAATTCGTCTTTAATCCCCGGCGGCTTATTTTCATTCCGTTAAAAAATCCACTGCGCTCCGTGTGGTCAATCACTCCGCTTGTTATTGCCGTGCATCTTTCCTTAATATTCCTTTCCGCCTTTCTTTGACGGGTATTAAGGTATACTGCAATCTCAAGCACTATCACACTCAGTATGACGCATTCTTCAAAACCACTTAAGGCTATAACCATTGGAATCACCTGATTTCATTCTGATATTTTCGAAACATGCCTTTACATATCTTTGCGGAAATATGATCCGTTTATATCGACTACGGATTTGACGTCATCCATCATCCCTGTATCCCTTCCGCGTATATCCGCCTAAATGCCATTCCATAAACAGATTAATATCTTCCAGCGCATCCATGATCCTCCATCTGTATTCCTCATTTTCCTTCTGTTCCTTTAACAAATAGGGCTTCACAATCCGTTTCTCCATGATATCCTCCCTCCTATCTGTAACCATTTTCCTCCAACGTCATATAGTATAGAAAATGCATCCGGGAGGGACCAATATGCCTGGAAGCTGGGAATATCAGCCATACCTGACAACCTATGAGTCATTTATATTCTATAATGCCATTGGAAACCACGATGACTATTTCTATCATCCCATAGCAGTGGCTAAGCAGATTGTCAATGGGACTAATTACAGGTTCATGACCATTGCCGAGCCAAAAGAATCCGGCCTTTTACCACATTTTGCAATTGTTGACATCTACAAGCCAATAAGTGGTGAGGCATATGCAACAAAAATCACACCTTTGTAATGCATATCCCGGACAGGACAGACCTGGACTTTCTTCATTTCCGCCCCAGGCCGGCAGGCCGGCTATTTGTCATGCCCATGTTCAATCTTATTCATTATCTTATCCAGTTCATCCGGTTCAGGCTGTGGGACCTCGCTTTCATCCACAGCCTTCTGCGCCCAGCACACTTCCTTTAAAAGCTGGTCATCTTTGTATTCCTTCAGAATATTCTTATTAAGCCTGTCATCGCCCTCCATTACATTCCCTCCTTAACATTACCATACATAAAAAGATTCTCTATTACGAAACATTATACTTATATAAAAGTTTAGAATCAAGATAAAAATTTCGCTATAGCGAATCTTCCAGGAGGCCGTAACATGCAGAAATTAAGACCGGACATGAACATTGGACAGAATATCCAGGTATTACGCCACCACAAAAAGCTGACACAGGATGCAACTGTTGCAAAATTAAATCTTATGGGCATTGAAATAACAAAAAGTACTTACGCAAAGCTGGAGACAAACCGGATGAATGTGAAAGTCAGCGAGCTGATTGCCTTGTCCATCATCTTCTCATGCAGTATGGAGGATTTCTTTGCCGGACTAAAAAATGAATTTATAAAATACATGCACCGCGAAATGACATAAATGCACGATATCCGGCATGATATCGGCGCACAATCTTTATATTGAGATATTCCGGGTAAAATGATAAAGTAAGTATATAGATAGTGACTGATTCAGAAAAGCGGAGGGCCTGCTGTGAAATTTATTGTTAAATGTCTTGTAACCATATTAATCATCGTCCTTGCCATGGGTTTATATGACACAATCCGTAATGGCCTGTTAAACGGCGACGGCTACCGCCCTGTTACGGAACAGATGAAGGAAGTCATCGGCAATTGAAGGCATTGTCCCGGCTTCACAAACTTCTTACAAACTGTTCATATTTTGTCCATGCTTTGTCTATTGAATGCTCATATTTGCTGAATATACTATATCTTGTAAACAAACAATGCTTATAAGATTTTTTTCATAATACTCAGCCGGCAGAAGGAATTCTGACCGGCTCCTCCCTTTTTTAGGGGGAATACCTGATTGCCGCTGGCCAGACATAAGAAAAGAGGAGATAGAAGAATGGTAAAATGTAATAACCTTTACAACAATGGCAACATGAAAATGATAGATGAACGGGACTGTATCAAAGTGTTTGAGCATCAGCGTGATTTAAGCGTTAACCCAGGCTCTGCCATGGCTGCTTACTATGCAGCGGAAATGAACGTGCGCAGACGCCAGGTACTGATTGAATTAAACGGAAATGCGTTTACGGTTCAGGCAGGTGCAATGCAGTGGATTGCAGGAGCCGTTAAAATGACATCCGGCATCAAGGGAGTAGGCGACTTCCTGGGAAAAGCCATTGCTTCCAAGGTAACGAAGGAAAGTTCTGCCAAGCCGGAATACTCTGGGAATGGTCTGGTCATGCTGGAGCCTACTTATAAGCATATCCTGCTGGAGGATGTAGCTGAGTGGGGAAGCCTGGTTTTGGAAGACGGGCTCTTCCTTGCATGTGATTCCAATATAACTCAGAAAGTGGTTGCCAGGACCACCCTCTCCTCTGCAGTTGCAGGCAAAGAAGGACTTTTTAATCTCTGCCTTACCGGCAGCGGCATTGCTGTACTGGAAAGCCCGGTCCCCCGGGATGAGTTGATTGAGTTCAACCTGCAGGACGATGAAGTGAAGATTGACGGCAATATGGCTATCGCATGGTCCAACTCCCTGAAATTCACGGTTGAGCGTTCTTCAAAGTCCCTGGTAGGCTCCGCTGTGTCCGGCGAAGGCCTGGTCAATGTCTACCGTGGCAGCGGACGGATTCTGATGGCTCCAACAGAATAAAATCCCACGACAGCCTGGATGGTTTGAATTCTCTATTTGATGGGCTTAATTGGGTATATTATTTGAAAATTTTAAAAATTTAAAAAATTACACTTTTTTATCTTGCCATCTTCCGGTCTGCTATGCTATAATCGCCCTATGGAGACATAGCTCAGCTGGGAGAGCATCTGCTTGACGTGTAGAGGGTCGCAGGTTCGAGTCCTGTTGTCTCCAGTGGTTGAAGAGTGCTGGAAGCCTTGATTTTACTAGGTTTTCGGCACTTTTTCCGTTTTATGCGACCTGGATTTTTGAAGACAATTGAAGACAATTCTTGTTTGTCGTCAATATAGAGTTGTTCTTGATTTTTTCTTTTGTTTCATCTTCCCTAAACGGATTGTAAATATATTTAAGGGTTGTTTCTAAATCCGTATGACCCAGCCAACGTCTAATTTCTTCCAATGCCATGCCGGATGCATTCATTCATACGCTACTGTTCGCCCTATGCAATGGGTTCCTTTTTCTTTCTCAAATTTTTCCGTTCTCTGTGCCCGTCTCAGTCTGTTAATAAATTGGGGTTTTGTTCTTCTCTCACCCATTTGATTACAGAGGATATATTCAGACAATCAATCTATACCTAAAGTATTTACAATTTTCAAAAAATTTCACTGTCATATATCCCAGCCACACAAATTTCATGATATAGTAATAACAAAGGTGAATCATATGTTCAGTGATGAATGGCTACAGCTCCGATACATACATAGCGATAATATTGACATCGTGGACGGCCTAATTGACTATTATATCTGGACAGACACTTGCGGCTCTCCCATTGGTATCAGTGTAAACTTTGGATATGCCGATGACGTTGACTAGGAATCACCCATACTCTGCCCATCCCTCTTGAATTCCGTTCCAATACATGCTATATTATAGACATAAAAGGAACAACCGCCCACAAGAGGTTGACCATTGATAAGAATAGAAACTCCACCCTCTCGACTAGCCAAGTTTACAAGGGTGGTTTTTCTACGCCTGTTTCCAGGACTTAAAGAAAAACGCTACTTACGATTATTAAAAATAAAGGTAAGCAATGCTATGATTAGCAGTCCAAAAGCCATAAGGTCTTGAAAGCTGAAATACACTAGAGCGTGTTTGAAAATTGCTTTCCGTTGGCTGTGCGTCCCACTTTGTGGGAGATTTGGTCCCGATGAGGGAGGCGTAGCGGGCTACGTTGACCGAATTGGGACCAAATATACCGCGAAGTGGGGCGTGCAGATGGCGGGAATGAATTTTCAAACAGGCCCTAGCACCACCTCCCATCTTTTGTATGATGGAAGGCCAACGCCCTTGCAGTGACACGATTGTTCCATAGGATTATGATGGCACAGAACATTTGTTTAGGCAATGATTGTTTAATTTGTAAATCTCTGTAACCTCATTCGTGAAATGTATAAAACATAATTTCATGAACTGCAAATTTTGTGCATACTTTTTCTCATGATGTGCTATTATAATAATCGTATACACACACAATATTCTGCTACTGACTTATGATTATAATAGACTGTTGTAGATTATGAGAAAAATAGGGACTAAGCCTATTATGGTCTAATCCCTAACCTCATAAAGGCGTTCTTTTATTCCTTATTTATGGAAATCTATATCATTTTTTTAACACAATTATATTTTTGCATATTTCCCATTGATTATCTATTCCCTTTAACTTTGCAAATTCTATATAAAATATTTGTTTACAAACATAGTTCTTACTATTTTTCATCTTTAGATCCATTTTTACATTAATTTTGTAACTATCTAAATCTACAGGTAATATAGGGATTTCTATATCATACCTACTAAAAATATAATTGCTTTGGTCATACCATACCTGCATGTCATCTTTTTCTTTAGCTCTTGAGGCAAACCTAAATTATCGTCTAGCGGCATGAAGTATCCTCTTTTTTCAGATAAATTAGTTCTATAAATATAGTAAACAAATCACAACTGCTCAGCTAGTGTAGTATCTAGTTGTCAAATATACTTTAGTGTGATAACATTAAAGAAAAAGGCGGTTATTACACATGGCAAGAACAGGTTCA
>NZ_JAJFEB020000018.1:0-103915 GCF_020709765.2 Clostridium pacaense | reverse complement strand
AGCGTGTTTGAAAATTGCTTTCCGTCGGCTGTGCGTCCCACTTTGTGGGAGATTTGGTCCCGATGATGGAGGCGTAGTGGGCGCTATGACCAGGTCTTTCAGGCATATTTCTGGCGTAGATATCAAATGCTGGCTTTACTGGTATTTGTGTAAGGCTGTACTAACTATGGCTTTCGTATTGATTTCATATTACGTTCTTATCGCTTAATTATTATTTTTTATTGGCTTCTTATTGCCTTCTTATTATTTACTTTTCGCGCTTCTATTGTTCTTTTGTTTCTTTCTTATTGCCTTCCTAATTATTTTCTTATGGCATTTCTATTGTTCTTTTAACTAACCAGTTACAATGTCAGATTAATGACAATTTGGACAGCAATCCATATTCGATTGCACATCTAACTATAGAATGAATCCAAAAATATGTTAAAATACTCAACCTAAGATATCCCATAAACCAGCACACTGCCCGTGTCATATGGCGGGCGGGGCCTTCTTCCTTTCTGGTGTGGAGGTGGCAGACGCAGTGGACGGAAGATATAGCAACCTCTTCATAACCTTGGCAGGAGCGGGGGCGGGAGGCGGGCGGGCTTGCGGTTCCTTGTGGAGGGGGCTTGGTTTGCTTGCTCAAAAAATGGGCGGAAACAGGGCCGAGAGAGGGCTTCCAAGCCCGAACGCAGAGCGCCTACGGACGAAAAATCATCAAGATTTCTTCGGTAGTTGGCGCGGTGCCCTGTTTCCGTCCATTTTTTGAGTTAGCAAACCATGCGCCCGGAACCAGGAACCGCAAGGCCGCCCGCCTCCCGGCCCCGCTCCCGGAACCAAACAAAAGCAGAGGTTGCGCACCCCCGCGCTCCCTCTGCCTCTCCCCATCAATACCTATTATCAAACACCCTGGTAGACTTCTTCTCACTTCGCGGAAGTTCCCCCAGATCCACCAGCTTAACAACCGGCGTCAGGCCTATCCTGTTTTTGAAGCTGGTCTGGATTTCTATTTCAAGGGCGTACCTGTTAATGGATGGGTTGGTTTCCACAAACAAGGTCATTACATCCTTGCCCATGAGATGGTCTACCATGACCTGATACTCACTGGATGCGCCTTCAATGGAGCTTAACAGTTCTTCTATCTGGCTTGGGAAAATGTTGACTCCCTTTACTTTTACCATGTCGTCCGTGCGTCCGATTAAGGTTCCGATTCTTGGATAAGGGGAACCGCATGGGCAGTCGCCGGGCACAATCCTGGAAAGGTCATGGGTGCGGTAACGGATTAAGGGCGCGCCTTCTTTTTTCAGGGTTGTGATGACGATTTCCCCCACTTCCCCGTCAGGCAGGACTTCTCCTGTCTTCGGGTCCACAATCTCAATGTAAATAAAATCATCCCAGTAATGCATGGCTCCCTGGGCCTGGCAGTTGATTGCGATGCCGGGACCATATACTTCCGTGAGTCCATAGATGTCATAAAGGTCAACCCCCAGCTCGGCGGCAATCCGCTTCCTCATCTTGTCACCCCAGCGTTCCGATCCAATCACACCTTTTCTCAGGCATATCCTGTCCCCAATTCCCCTCTTGGCAATCTCCTCTGCCAACAGCAGGGCATAGGATGAGGTGGCGCACAGGACCGTGGACTTCATGTCCATCATCATGCGCAGCTGTTTATCCGTGTTGCCGGGTCCCATGGGCACGGTCATGGCCCCCAGACGCTCGGCTCCCAGCTGGAATCCGATTCCCGCTGTCCACAGCCCGTATCCCGGTGTAATCTGTATCCTGTCCATGTTGGTGATTCCGGCCATCTCATAGCAGCGGGCAAACATCAGCGCCCAATCATCCACATCCTGCTGGGTGTAGGGGATGATGACCGGGGTCCCGGTAGTCCCGGATGAGGAGTGGATACGCACGATTTTATCTTCTGGTTCAGCCATGAGACCAAGGGGATACGCCTCCCTCAGGTCGCCTTTCCACGTAAACGGAAGCTTTTCAAAGTCCTCCTGCGACTGTATCTGGTCCACATTGATTCCTTCCAGCTTATGCTTGTAAAAACATTCCTTGCCAGTCAGTTTCTTCAGCTGTTCCTTTATGAGAAGGAACTGGGATTCTTTCATCTTCATTGGTTCTATCCTCCGTTTTTCACGCGTGTTCTGAGACAGCGCCCAGGTTAAGCGCCGTCACATTCATGGCCCTGAACTTCTCAGGTACCCGTTTTAATATGGCCTGCTCCATTTCCTCCAGGGAAATGCCGATTAAACCGCTGGCAATGGCAGCGCCCAGCAACGCCACATTCAGTACCTTTGGGGAACCGCTCCTGGCGCAGATGGCTGTGCCGTCCACCACCACCAGGTTATCCACGGTCTGTTTCAGATACTCCATCATCTCATTGCCTGTATAGGCGCCGCCTGTGAGGGAAGCAGTAACCGGACGGATCGGCACGGGTGACACCACCATGCAGCCTCCCTTTTTCAGGTATGGAAGACAGCGCACTGCCTCGGCGGGTTCAAAGCCAATGATGACGTCCGCTGCTTTGTATGGTATCAGGGGGGAGTGGATTTCCTCCCCAATCCGCACATGGCTGACCACGCTGCCGCCTCTCTGTGCCATTCCAATAGTTTCTGCGCCTCTGGCCTCCATCCCCTTTTCCATGGCTGCCAGGGCTATCAGGCGGGACGCAAGGACGGTTCCCTGTCCTCCCACTCCACATAACAATACATTTTTTGTCATATCTATCCTCCTCGCTTATTCCACAGGTTCGATGGCGTCCACGGTACATATCTGGCCGCAGAGTCCGCAGCCGGTACAGAGTCCGGAATCAATCTTAACCTTATCCTGGTCCAGCACCAGGGCCGGGCATCCGATTTCATTGATGCAGGTGCGGCAGTCCACACATCTGTCCTCCACAATCCTGCATTTCTTCGTGGTTTTTACAATGGCAATGCAGGGAGCCTTGAATATCACGGCCTTTACCCCGTTTAGGGCGGAAAACTCCAGCACGGTGTCCACGCACTGCTTAAGATCCAGCGCATCCACGGTCCTTATGTGTTTTATGCCGATTCCCTCCAGTACCTTTGTTATGTCAACCTTTTCCACCACCTGGCCCATCATGGTATGGCCGGTTCCCGGATGGGGCTGGTGGCCTGTCATGGCCGTGGTGGAATTATCCAGGATGCACAGGGTGAGATTGGCCTCATTGTACACTGCATTCACAATACCAGTCAGCCCGGAGGCAAAGAATGTGGAATCCCCGACAAAGGAGAAGTAACGCTTGTGCGGCTCCACCCTCTGCATCCCCTGCGCCATGGTGATGCCTGCACCCATGCACAGACAGGTATCCACCATGTCCAGAGGCTTTGCATTGCCCAGGGTATAGCATCCGATGTCTCCGCAGTAGATGCCTTCCATCGGCTCCTGTCCATCGGGCAGTTCCTGGTTCAGCTTTTCCATGGCACGCTTGACCGCATAGAAGGAAGCCCTGTGGGGACATCCCGCACAAAGGACCGGAGGACGGATTGGGAGTGGCGGGACCGGTAGGGAGGCCGCACCGGCAGCCATATCGGAAGATGCACCGGCAGCCTCATCGGAAGCCATATCGGAAGATGCACCGGCAGCCGCATCGGCAGCCTCATCGGAAGCCTCATCGACAGCCTCATCGGAAGCCCCATCGGAAGCCTCATCCAGGGATTCCATATATTCTATGTACGGTGCACCCAGATAAGCCTCCAGCACCTTGCGCACGGACTCCACGCTGTTCTCGCCTGCACACTGTACATCACCCGTAAGCTTTCCCCGGATATCCACATTCAAATGGTGTTTTCCGCAGAGAAGCATCAGTTCCTGCTCCAGCACCGGGTCCAGTTCTTCCACTGCCATGACCTCATTAAGGCCGTCCATGAACTGAAGCATCAGCTTTTCCGGCGTGGGGTTGGGCGTGGAAATCTTGATTACACGCGCGCCCTTGTATCCGTTCAGCGCTTCCATGACAAACTCATAACTGATTCCATGGGTGATGATTCCCTGGACAGTTTCCTTCTCTTCCCTGTGCAGCAGGTTGAAACGGTAACTGCTGAAGTCATCTCCGATTACAGGATTGCGCGCCTCAATCATCCTGTGGTTTGCATTGGACAGGCGCGGGAAGATAACCCATTTGTTGGAATCTTTCACGAATCCCTGTGGTGCCGGAAGACAGATACGTTCCTTTAACTCCACGCTGGCACAGCCATGGCAGATTCTTGTGGTGGGACGGAACAGCACCGGGGTATGGTATTTTTCCGAGTAATCAAATGCATCCCCAATCATCTCATAAGCTTCCTCCGGGGAACTGGGGTCAAATACAGGCAGCTTGGAGAACTGTCCGAAGTGACGCGTATCCTGTTCTGTCTGGGAGGATATGGGGCCTGGGTCGTCTGCCACCATGACAACCATGCCTCCCTTGACGCCCACATAGGCCAGGCTCATAAGGGGGTCCGAGGCCACATTAAGTCCCACCTGTTTCATGGTGACCATGGTCCTGGCGCCCGTATAGGCGGCCGCGGCAGCCACCTCCATTGCCGCTTTTTCATTCACCGACCACTCCACATAGATATCACCTGGGTTGTGTTTTGCCACTGTCTCCAGGACTTCCGTGGACGGGGTGCCCGGATAACCCGATACCACCTGCACACCTGCCCTGACTGCTCCCAGGCCGATTGCTTCATTTCCCATTAAAAATGATTTGGACATTGCCCTTCTCCTTCCGTTATGTACATTTACTGCTATTTTCAGATACAAAAAGACCTGTCCTTAAGAAAGGACAGGCCTGAATATACAGCACCTGTGGTACCACCTTATCTGCTTACCACTTTAACAAATATGCTAAGACGCGTTTGGGCAAAACTGAACTTCCAGACACAATCCGGCACATATTCTGCCTTTAACGCAGGCCTGCGGTCCGGATACTGGGGCTATAAATGCCGGATTATACATGCCAGACAGCTGCAACGGCCGATTGTCGCCTTCCTGCGGCACACTTCCATCTGCGGCTTTCCTGCGGCACACTTCCGTCTGCGGCCTTCCTGCGGCACGCTTCCGTCTGCAGTCTTCCTGCTGCATGTTTCCTTCTGCAGTCTTTCCTGCCGCATTCTTCCCGCCACAGTCTTCCTGCCCGCACCTAACCTGCCCGTTCACCTTTCCCTCCGCGGTCCATTTGCCGTCCGGCTTATTACAGGAATCCCACCATCCCCTGCTCTCTGTGAATGCCCTCTACGGTTTGATCTCCGCTTCATCGGTTTAATACTTTACTTTATCAGTCATTATTGCAGATTTCACTGTAAATGTCAATGACTTTCCAATGCATTTCCATACCTGTAATTCATGGCTGTTATTCCATAACCGCTATCCCATAACTGTTACTCCATAACCGCCACCCCATAACTGTTACTCCATAACCACTATTCCATAACTGCTATTCCATAACTGCTATTCCATAACTGTTACTCCATAACCGCTATCCCATAACTGCTATACATACCCACTATCCTACGCCTGGTCATTAGTCAGATGGAAATAATCCAGCAGATAGAACACAAGGCTTAAAACCATACCCACCACGCAGGCCAGGACCATGCCGGTCAGCTGGATGTTGCCGATTTTCACGGCAATTCCTGAAAGGCCGGTGACAAATATGACTGAGGTCAGGGCCAGGTTCCTGGAATTGCCGTAATCCACCTGTGAATCCACCAGGATACGCAGTCCCGAGGTACCGATCATTCCGTAGAGCAGGAAGGAGATTCCCCCTATGACCGGCCCCGGTATGGTGCTGATCAGGGTGGACAGCTTGCCGATGAAGGAACATATGATGGACAGCACGGCGGCGCCTGCGATTACGCGCACACTGTATACCCGGGTGATGGCCATGACGCCGATGTTCTCCCCGTAGGTGGTGGTTGGCACGGAACCGATGAGTCCGGATATCATGGTGGAGAAGTTGTCTCCGAACAGGGAGCGGTGAAGGCCCGGGTCCTTTAACAGGTCGCGGCCCACAATCTTACTGGTGACCACCTGATGTCCGATGTGCTCCGAAGTGATGACCAGGAGGACCGGAAGGATGGTCATGATTGCCTCCAGGTTAAACTTGGGTCTGGAGAAGTTTGGCAGTGCAAATACAGGCGCCGCAGCCACTGCTGAGAAATCCAGAAGTCCGCATGCAAATGCAGCCACATACCCTGCTATGACCGCTATCAGGATAGGGATGACTGAGAAGAACTTCCTGAACAGGATGGAGCCAAATACAGCGGTGCCCAGTGTGATTACGAATACGATAATCTTCCTTGGGTCCATTGCAGGGTCTAAAAGGCCTGCATTGTCAGCCGCATTGCTGGAAAGTTCAAGACCGATCAAGGCCACCACCGGACCCATGGCTGCCGGAGGAAGGACAACATTAATCCATTCCGTGCCGAACTTGTAAACGATGAATGCCAGGATACATCCGCAGAATCCCACGGCCACAAAACCGCCCAGCGCATAGGCGTATCCGGATTCCCCGAAGTTTTGGATGACCACCCCGGCCGGGGCCAGGAACGCAAAGCTGGAGCCCAGATAAGCAGGCGCCTTTCCCTTTGTCACACAGATGAACAGCAAGGTCCCCACACCGTTCATGAACAGGACCACAGCCGGGCTGATGCCGAACAGAAAGGGCACCAGGATGGATGCGCCGAACATGGCGAACATGTGCTGGATGCTCAGGGGAACAAGCAGCTTAAAGGGTACCTTGTCCTCCACCTGAATGATACGTTGATTTTCCATTTTCTTCCTCCTTTGTCTTTCCCATACTCTTATAAACAACTGGCGCATCCCTGCGCAGACCTGCGGTAATGGCCCGCCTCTATGATGCGCGGCGCCGTCCCCCTCGGTTATGGGTACGGTTTACCTTCCCCCGCTCAAAGCATTTCTCACATACAGAGAAGGGGTAATCCCATGACAGCTCCCGTCCGCAGGCTGAACACTTGCGGGAATAGCTGGCACATTCTGTTTTCAGGATACGGCTGATTTCCTCTTCGGTGCGCCGCCGCTCCTCATTCAGGTTTCCGGTCTGGACCGGAAGTCCTGCCTTCCTGGAAAACTGGAAATACAGATCCAGCATTTTATAGTAGCTCTCCAGGTCATACAGGTCATCGCCCGGGCTGTAGGGGAATTCCAGTTCATCCACATCCCGGTAATCCCTGCAGTAATCTTTCCACAGGTCCATGACCATCTTATTATCTATATCAATGGAACACGTAATCAGCTTATATATCTCCTGTCTGGTAAATGTGTCCATGTCGTCCTGGTGCACATGTTCAAATGTCATGTACAGGGACAGGAGCTCGTCCACCTCCATCTTCTCATAAATGGAAGGCGTATCCATGGACGCCCAGATCTTCACCAGGGTGTCAATCTCGGCCGGCAGGTTCAGCAGCTGTTCCGGGAAGCCCACATATGCTTTCATGATGGGGATGGGAAGCCTGGACAGACCGTCCTTTATCACATCCAGCTCGTCAATGGCAGTGACGAACCCTTCATCGTAAAGCCCGTATCTTCCGGCCCGGCCCGCTATCTGCTTAATCTCTTCCGGATTCAGGGTGCGTTTGCCCACACCGTCGAATTTCCTGGTCTCCACAAACACAATCCTGCGTATGGGCAGGTTCAGGCCCATGCCGATGGCGTCCGTGCTGACCACCACATCCGTCTCCTTTGCCAGGAAACGGCGCACCTGTTCCCGTCTGGTGGCCGGAGGCAGGCTTCCATATATGACGCTGCAATGGGTTCCCTCGTTCTCCAGATGGGCTGCCAAGGCAAGCACTGATTTTTTGGAAAATACAATCAGGGCGTCGCCTTTCTTCAAATCCCGCTTCAGGTTATATGGCTTTGTCTCCAGGGTCAGCCTGGTATTCCGCTTGTGGCGCACCACCCGGAACTGGTCCCCGCAGCGTTTTATCATCTGGACGATGATGTCCTCTGCCTCCGGCGCCATGCACAGATGTATCTCCTCTGCCCGAAGCCCCAGGACCGCCCTGGTCCAGTTGTGTCCCCTGTATGGGTCCGCAACCATCTGGCACTCATCCACTACAACGATATCAAAATAATCGTGGTCATTGAGCATTTCCACGGTACATGCCTGGCACACGGCTCCCGGCACCTCCAGTGTCTCCTCCCCTGTAATCATGGAACATGCAAGTCCCTCTGAATTAAGCTTATCATAGACCTCCAGAGCCAAAAGCCTTAAGGGGCCGAAATACGCCCCGTGCCCGCACTCCTTCAGCCGTTCCAATGCATCATGGGTCTTGCCGCTGTTGGTGGGGCCTACATGGAGGATGAACCTGCGCTTCATCTCCCTGGCTCCCGGATACTCCTCCTCCGGCTTCTGGTTCACGGACTCCCGGATTCCCTTTTTAATGGTCTTTGGTATATAGAACAGCTGGTAGGCACGGTCCAATGAGTTGGTCAGCAGATAACGGCGGATTCCCTGCATCCTGAGGACATGTTCCAGTTCCTCCAGGGACAGGCCCGACAGGTACTCCAGGTCCTTCCTTGCAAGGGCGCCGCAGAATTCCTGCATGCTGGCACAATTCTGTTCCCACTCCTGGACAGCCGGTCCCGGCGGCAGCTTTCCCTCCTTGTGCATCAGATATGCGCAGACCTTGGACAGCATGGCATGGACATCGCTCAACTCATTGGCTTTCTCAAGGGGCTTTAAGTTCTCCTCAGTCAGGCGCTTTAACCGTTTCCTCAATTCAGCGGCCGTCATGGCCCTGAAACGCTTATTCACGCTGCCGAAAAAAAGCTCCTTATAGTATTCCTCCAAATACTGAGCGCATTCTCTTTTTATCTCCATGGATTTCCTCTTTCCTTCTGATTTTCACAAAAGCAGCCAGGTGCACATGTTCCCACGTCCATCCGGCAGCTATTAAACTTACACCATGGTAGTATCCACAAAATGCTCAAAACCTGAAATGCCATATTCCGCGCACACGCTGTTGATACCGTCCACAATCTCCTCCCGCGAATAGTTCGCCTCGAAAAGTGTGTCATCCTTCATCTGGTTAAGATACATATAAAAAGTAAGGGCCATCTCCAGGCGGTCAATATCCTGGGGATCCAGCTGGTCCGAGAGATAATTCTCAGCCCCGTTGATATCGCCTGCATCCGCCATGTCCTTTAACTGGCGGTACACCCGGTCCATGGGGGTATACCTGTCCTCGTCCTCCGGAAGCTCATAGTCTATATCGTTCTTGCCCAGCACCAGCCTTGCAATGGCCCTGACCAGGTCGCTGATGGTCCTCATCACATAATCGTCCTGAAATCCCATAACTGTTCATCTCCTGCGTATTTTCCTTTTAGTATAGTTGATATCGATTCCGCCGTCAAGCCGTAGAATTAATCCCGTCTTACAATGTCCTGCGGCCTGCCCTGCAAAGCATCTGCCTGTTCAGTCATACCCTGCCAGCCCAAAATCCCCGTCCATTATCAGCCCGGCTCCATAACGGCTTCCGGCAACGTCATAACGGACTGTTATCCGCGGATAATCTGAAGGGATTACATCAACCTGGAACGAACAAAAGCGCCCATCCTGTGAAAGGCCGGACGAAGCCACGGTTATCCTTTCATTCCCATAATCATATTCCGAGTAAACAGCGCCGTCTGCCATCCATGCCAGCCAGTGCTGTTTCAACGCATCCCCCACCTGCTCCGGCACCGTCACATATCCATGATCACCCGCCCCGCCGTAATGCCGCATCCGTGTTATGAGGGCGTCCTTCACATCTGCTTCCCGGTCCATAAAATTAGCGGCGGACAACACTTCCAGACCCCCTGGCTCCAGCAGGTCCATCTCCAGCGCGTCCATCCCCAGCACATCTGGCTCCAGCACGTCCGTCCCCAGCACGTCCCGGAAGGTGTCTGCTAAAGCGCTGTCACCGTACGCCCCAAGGACAGCGGCTTCCGGCTTCAATAGGGATTCCAGTCCCTCAGGCTGTCCTTTCAGGAAATCCCCATATGGCTCCAGCAGGGTATGGGTAACATTTCCTTTTGTAAGAAAATAGTCCTGGTTCCGCCCGCTTTTTACAAACTCCAGAACCTGGTCCGCATAATCCCTGTCCCCATCCCCATGGCCCTGTTCCGGCGTGACTGCCTTTAGGGTCAGATGGCTTACAATCAGGCGCTCTTTTTGCCCTATGTCCGCCTTTTGCCAATCTGAAAGTTCATCCAGCCTGTCCTCCATCATTTCCTTTACCTCTGCAGCGGTTTCATCAAAAAGGGTGTTGCACAGGCATTCCATCCTGTATTCCAGATATTGGCTGAAATCCCGGTCCTTAAATACCACAAAAACCGCGTTGACCGTGTGATAACCCGGGGCTGTTTCCTTAGACTGAATGGAAGAAAAGCACAAAGTTTCCGGGTTATAGTAATTCCATGACCCTTCCTCTTTGTGGTCATTAATCATATCTGCCATGGATGACGGAAGCCTGATTGAGGACAAGGACATCTCATCCGGGTTCACCTCCACCATGGTAAGCGGCTGGCCATCCGCACCTGTCTCACCGGCCGCACCTGTCTCACCGGCCGCGCCGGTTTCCGCTGCCAATGAAAGGATTGTCCGGTAATCCCCGGCCTCCGTCTCCTTTTCAACAGCAAATACCTTCCTGCTGTCAAAGATCCGGCTTCTCTCCTGCGCGCCCGGCACCGGTTTTTCAGTAAACGGGTCCAGCAGGTCCGTTTCCTCCCGAAGCTTCAGGCTGCCGTATGCCTTCCTGATTCCGTCCGGCGTATCCCCAAGGCGGAATTCAAAGGCTTCATCAATGGGTTCCGGAATATTTCCAAGGGGAGAATTAAACTCACTGTAGATGACACGGTTTACCTCTTCATAGTACGGGTTGGCAGCCCCGGCAGCTTCCTCTCCGGCCCTGTCCACACGGCTATCCGCCTCCAGTCCGGCAGGTATCCCTGCTTTGTCCTCATTATCCTGTCCACTGCATGCAGCCGTGAAAACTGCTGTCAGTATCAGCACAGGCAGTATCAGCATTTTCCTCATCATCTTTTCTCCTCCTTGATACGGACCATACGACAATACATCTTTCCATTATATCAAAAGATGTATGTAAAATCAAAACAGTTTCCGTCATGCCCAAAGCGGCGACATATGGATGGACTGGCGTGATTCAGGCAGACCGGCTCCTGGGGCGCCGGAACCCCTCCGCTGTACTGGCACCACCAGGATTTCCCGGCATATCTAATCATAAGGCCCAATCCATTTCCCTGGATTGGATTTATATATGGAGTGATTAAATGGAAAATGAATACAGCGTGATTGCCCTTGCAGGAACCCCGAAATCCGGAAAAACCACCATATTCAACGGACTGACAGGTATGTGCCGCTACACCGGCGGCTGGTGGGGGGACGGGGGAGCGCCTGGCCGCGGTACTTACAGATACTGTGGCCAGGCTTATATGCTTCTTGACATGCCCGGCGCCTATTCCCTTTCCTCTGCTCCGTTTCCGGATTCCGGTTCCCGTGAAAGCAATGATTCCCTCCTGCAATCCCGGCAGCCGGATGTAATTGCAGTGGTGGCTGACGCGACCAGGCTGGAACTGGGACTTCACCTGTTAAAACAAGTCCTTGGAATGGATAGCGGAACCAGAAATACAGGCAGCATCCCAGTGATACTCTGCGTCAATTTTTGTGACGAGGCCCTTCGGACAGGGCTGGTGATTGATTATAACCTTCTGGAAGATGTGCTCCAGATTCCCGTCATCCCCTGCTGCGCCCGGGACCAGAGCCATCTTGACGATGTCAAGGCCGCCATACATTATGCGGCCAAACCAGGGAACCGGAAGGCATTCTGCTATGACTGTCTGGATTTTTCGCCCAAGAAACTGACTGCGGAATGCATCTCCGTCACCTCAGAGGCAGACGGCGCCCGCAGGGTATTGCTGGACCTCATCCTCACCGGGCCTGTTACAGGGAAAATCATACTGCTCCTGCTGCTGGCTGGAGTCCTCCATCTGACCATGCTTGCTGGCGGTGTCCCATCCTTCCTGCTGTGGAATGCCCTGTCACGGCTGGAACTGTATCTGGACAGCGCCATGGCATATCTGGGGGCGGCTCCCTGGCTTACAGGCTGCCTTATTCACGGTGGCTTCCGTGCGCTTTCCTGGACCACTGCCATCATGCTGCCTCCCCTTGCTGTTTTCCTCTTTTTTTTCACCCTTCTGGAGGACCTTGGATTCCTTCCCAGGGCATCCATGGGCATGGACCCCATATTTGAAAAATGCGGCGCCTGCGGCGGACAATGTGTGACCATGGCCCTGGGTCTGGGGTGCAATGCTGCCGGAGTGGCCTGCTGCCGGTCCATCCAGTCCCCCAGGGAACGCATCATTGCCGTACTCACCAATTCCATGATTCCCTGCTGCGGCCGTTTTCCTGTTTTTATAATGCTGATTCCCCTGTTTTTTGCCGCCGGTCCCGTGGACTCCCTGACCGGTTCCCTGTCCTGCGCCCTGTTGTTTTCCATCCTGCTGCTGGCCGCTGTCTACCTGTCCTTGGGGATATCCTGGCTTCTGTCAAAAACACTGTTAAAGGGACTTCCCTCCGCCCTCGCCCTGGAACTGTCCCCTTACAGGAAAATGCACATTACCCGCTCAGCCCTGCGCTCCCTCCTGAACAGAACCATGGTGTTTGCCGGACGCGCGGTCAGGGCGGCGGTTCCCGCCGGAATCATCATATGGTTCCTGGCCAATCTCTTCTACACAGGCCCTTCCGGCGGATTCGTGTCCTTTCACCGGCCTGCCGACGGCGTTCCCAGCCTGCTGGCTGCATTTACGGGCCTGCTCCATCCTGCCGCTGTCCTTCTTGGCATGGACGGGGCCATATTGGCGGCCTTTGTGCTGTCCTTCCCGGCAGGAGAGCTGTTCCTTCCAATCCTCATCATGGCCTACCTTGAAGGCGGGCCCCTTGGCGGCATGCTGGGCGGTTCCCTGGCCGCGGGCGGCAATGGCTTTTCCCTGTACCAGCTGCTCGCCTCCCAGGGCTGGACCTGGATTACAGCAATCTGTACCCTTGTCTTTACATTCCTGCACTGGCCCTGCCTGACCACCTGCCAGGCAATTGCCAGGGAGACAAAAAGCTGGAAATGGGCCGGGACGGCTGTCTGTATCGCCACGGTTCCCGGGATTCTCATATGTGCGGGGATTGCGCTGTATGGGCATATGGTCTTAGGTATCTGAGACAGCATGTCCTCCTGATTGCATATTCTCCTGATTGTATATCCTCCTGATAGCATGTCCTCCAAATTCTGGGGATTATTTCTTGACTGCGGCATTTCCACTGCCTATAATAGAGGTAAGCAAACAAACAGGATGCATGTCATATGGACCTCCAAAAACGCAGGACCTTTATCATCAGCTTTATTTACTTTGCGATTATCGGTGTAATCTGCTATATTCTCTTTAAAAGGCTGATTCCCATGCTCATGCCCTTTATCATGGCGCTGGCAATTGCCGCGGCGCTGGACCCGGCTGTCTCCTTTTTAGGAAGCCGCATGAAAGGCGGGCAGAAGTGTGCGGCAGCGGCAGTCCTCCTTCTGTTCTATGGCTGTCTCTTCAGTCTGGCGGCTGTCTCCGGGAACTGGCTGTTTTCCTGCATCCAGGAACAGGGCAGGAAGCTTCCAGCGTTATACAGCGAAGTGGTGGAACCAGGGCTTTCCCGGTTTTTCACGCTTCTGGAAGCCAGTTTCCCCGGCCATAGCATCCATATCTCCTCCCTTGGGACCAGTCTGGAGCATGCCATGGAAAATGCAGCAGGTGCCCTTTCCTCCAGCCTGATTGGCTACGGCGCCTCTGTCCTTGTTGGTTTCCCATCCCTTCTGGTGGATATCCTGGCTGCGGTGATTGCGTCTTTCTTCCTTACCGGAAGTTACCGGCAGACCGTTGCATTCCTCATGCGCCAGATTCCGGAAAACCAGCGGGCCATACTCACGGCTGCATGTGCCAGCATACGGGATGTGACAGGGCGTCTGGTTAAGGCATATGCCCTGCTTATGGCCCTTACCTTTGCGGAACTGTCCGTGGGCTTCCTGGTCCTGGGGGTGCCCATGGGGTTCACGGCCGCTTGCCTGATTACACTGGTGGATATCCTGCCTGTACTGGGCACGGGCACCATCCTTTTGCCCTGGGCCTTTGTTGCCTGGACCACAGGTTCCAGGAGCCTGGGCATCGGCCTTGTGTGCCTCTATCTGCTGATTACGGTAGTCCGCCAGTCCCTGGAGCCTAAGGTGGTCGGCCTGCAGATGGGCCTCCCTCCTGCTGCTGCCCTGCTCTGCATGTTTGTGGGCGGCAAAGTCCTGGGGCTGCCCGGTATCTTCCTGTTTCCCATTGGCGCCACCGTCCTCTTTAAGCTCAGCGGGAACGGAACCATCCAGTTATTCAAATAAATTGCAAATCCTTTTTCTTCTGGGCGTGTATGTTCATCATTTCCCGTCAAGCCATCCGCCCCGGAGCGTGCTGTATACCATCCAGAACCGGACTACATTACATAAAGGCAGGTATGTTTATGAAGATTCCATCCAAGTTCCCGTCCCCACCATCCCGTCATGCCCCCAGTCCCCCGGACAGGGTCCGCAGATCCCAAATCCGTCTTTTTGCCATCAGCCTGGTTCTTGCTGCCGCCTCCATCATCCTGGGCATCTGTGCCAGGATGGTTCCTGGTTTTGCACATACATATTCCATTACCGTCTATCCTGTGCTTGTGAATACCATTGGCCGTTTCAGCAGCATTTTCCCCTTCTCCCTGTCAGAAGCAGGGTTATATCTGGTGGCTGTTTTCTGTATCCTGAACCTCTTTTTCCTTATCAGAAAACCGCTTGCCGTGATGTCCCATCTGTTTTTCCTTGTCTGCCTCCTCCTGTTCCTGTACACGGCCAATTGCGGCATCAACTACTACCGGACGCCATTTTCCTATGAGGCTGGCATGGTCATGGAAAAATCGTCTACAGAAGAGCTTTACAGCCTCTGCCTGTTCCTTACGGAACAGGTAAACAGCACGCTTAAGGAAACAGACCACTCAGAGGATGTACTTAAGGGGCTTTATCCTGGCCAGACAGGGGACACGCCCCTGCCCTCAGCCGCAATGCTCCGGGAGTTTGGGATGGGAGGGGTTAAATCCATGAAGGACCTGGGCACAGACTACCCCCAGCTGGCCGGATACTACCCTTATCCCAAACCCCTGATGAATCCGCGTCTGCTGTCCATCCAGCAGCTTTGCGGCATCTACTCCCCCTTTACCATTGAGGCAAACTACAACAGGGAAATGCCTTACTACAATATCCCGCATACCATATGCCATGAATTGTCCCATCTGAAAGGATTCATGCGCGAGGATGAGGCCAACTTCATCGGATACCTGGCCTGTATCGGTTCCGGTTCCCCGGATTTCCGTTACAGCGGATACCTGACCGGATGGGTCTATGCCGGTAATGCACTGGCCAAGGTGGACCTGGAGGCATATTATGACCTGTACGGGCGGCTTGCCCCGGAGGCAGCCAGGGACCTCTCCTGGAACAACCAGTTCTGGGACAGGTTTGACGGCAAGGTTGCCGAAGCCTCCACCCAGCTCAATGACCGTTACCTGAAAGCTAATAACCAGGAGGACGGGGTGCGCAGTTATGGGAGGATGGTGGATCTGATGCTGGCTTATTATCGGGATTCCCAGTGGTGATGATGCGGGGTGGCGGGTGGCAGTTTTGTGGGTGGCAGTTTTGTGGGTGGTATTTTTACGGTTGGCGATATCACAATCGATGATATCCAAGGCATATATGTCCCAAATGACCGCTTATAATTCAATCCAACGGATTCTTACATAGGAAAAGGACAGTAACCCAGATATCTGAATCTCAGATTCCTGAATGCTACTGTCCTTTTCTTACCACCGCATCTATACTAACTTTTCCTTACTGCCATTTATCCTGCTTCCGCTTTCCTTACCGCTGCCTTTCCCTCACTGCCGTCTCTTCTTAATCTCCCACAAAATCACAAGCCCGATACTGATGATCAGGACCTGAAGCACAATCACTGTCCCGACTCCCGCCAGAATGATGAACAGTACTGACCTATCGCTCTGGGCTACGGATGTTCTGTCCGGGCTGACCACAGGCGCTTCTTCCTCAGGCTGGCCGCCATCCACGGTATCTTCCCCTTCCATGCTGCCGGCTTCTCCAAGCCTTGTAAGTTCCAGGGACAGCTCCTTTATATCTTCCTCATTAAACACATCCTTCATATCCCACCTGGCCATGGTCCCTCTGTAGGGCGCATCCAGCCCTTCGTTCAGTATCCCAAGGTAGGTGTCCACCGCCTCATCCCAGTCCTCCCCGGAAAGCACCCAAAGATCCAGAGCTGAAAGGGCTGAAGTCCCATAGCCGATATAATACAGGGGAGTATAGAAAAGGTGGGGGATATCTACCCAGTCATAACACATATCCCCATATACCCGGTAATACCAGCCATCGTAAGAATCCTGTATCTCCTTGAACCTGCGGTTCATATCATCCAGGGTCATGTCAGGGGTCGTGTATACGGCTTCCTCGAATTCCTGAATCATACATGCAGTTATGGCCACATACAGCATATCCGTCATTGTCTCATAGGCATAGGCGGACGCCCCATTCCCAAACAGTTCCTCCGCATAGCGTGTTGACAGCATCTCCAGTCCCTGGGACTGTATCTCGCACACATCCACATGAAAGCCCTGATACATCTCGGGTACTGTATTATAATAATAACTGCAAAAATGCCCGAACTCATGAATCAGGGACTGGTAATCCCGGAACGTATTGTCACGGTTTATGAAGATAAATGCGTCCTTGTAGCTGGGCAGACCCACTGTATAGCTCCCAGCGGTACGCTCCACGCCGTCCTCCCCTGCCTGGATATCATACAGATGGTTATCCCTCATATATTGGAATATTTCCCCAAGTTCCGGCACCATCTGATCCATGCCGTCCCCTACCGTATCAAGAATATCCTCTGTCGTGCTTTCTTCCAGCCGGTCCAGGCTGTCATAGGAAGCATTGTCCACATCTTCTGACCACAGGTACCACATATCATCGCTGAGAACCACGATGTAATCCTTCACATTCCGGCAAAGCTGCTTCGTATCCTCAAGGGTATAGTCCCGCCCGTATATTGTCTCATGTGCATATTCAGCATAATTGTCATAGCCTGCAGAACCGGCTATCTCCCCGCGGACCTTGACCAGTTCCAGGTATTTGCCCCCAAGGATGCGGTTTCTTTCCCTGCCCAGCGCCTCGTTCACTTCACTGTAATCTTCCGTACTCATATCCGGCTCTTTTGCCAGACGCTCATAATCCCACTGTTCCCCGTCATATTCCACGGATATCCCGCCGGATGCCAGCTGGTCATATTCCCTGATCAGTTCTTCTTCCCGGTTATGGAGATCCAGCTCTTCCTGTGAGTAATCCTCATAATAGGCAATCATGGGAACGTAGGATTTTCCAATTTTTGTCTCCAGAAGGGAGCGGTAAGAAGATTTAAGGCCCTTTTGCAGGCAGGCCGCTGCCTTATTCCCCATCTCCGAATACAACTGTGTTGTATATGCCTGCTCCGCGGCGGCCTCCTGGTCAGATATATCCCTGTCATACATGATCTGGGCCATATAAGCCATTGTTGCCAACCGGTCAAACTCACTGATGATCAGGTCATACAGACGCCCCACTTCCTCTTCCTGCCCCTGTGCGCTTAAAGCCAGTTCAAAATCCTCCATGGCCTTGTCCAGGACAGATGTGGAGAAATGTTCATACGGCCTTTGGGAATAATCCACCCCTTCAAAAAACCGGTCCATCCGGGGTGATACCGCCTGACGCCCCGATTCCGACCGAGCCTGAACCTCTGCCTGACGCCCCAATTCCGGCCGCGCCTGAACCTCTGCCTGACGCCCCGATTCCGGCCGCGCCTGAACTGCTGCCTGAACCTGGACCGCGCCGCAGGACGGTACGGAAACCACAAGGATGGCTGCCACCGCCAACGCCCCCAGGCGTCTTATGACAATCTTCCAGGCATTTTTCTTCATGGCCGGTTCCTCCTTCTGTATATTTCTTACATTTATTCTAACACACAAACAGGCCCCTCACAAGGCCTGTCCGTCAACCGTGCCGGCCATGCCAGCCCCATTCTGTAATTTTCCAGATACCCGGTACCGGATATCCCCGGTTCATTCCCTGAGCCAGCCCTCTTCCTCAGGCAGCAGGAAGTAATTATTATCCCTGTCCGAATCCATAATCATGGAATCCAGTTCCCGGAGCAGGTAGCTGTCCGGCATATTGCGCTGCCACCATCGGTACCCCTTTGTGTTCCTGATTCCTTTGGCATCAATCTTCCTGCCTGCATAGTAATCAATGTAAACACCCGCATAGGTGGCTGCCATGGAACGCTCCACATCATTCCCAAGATTTTTCACCACTCCCCGTATCTGGTCACTGATAAGTTTCTGTATGTAGCGGTAAGACCAGTCCTCAAAGTCCAGCAGATCCGGATTCCCACTTCCCATCTTCCTGGCCCAGCCTGACACATCCACGGACCGTGTCTCATAGGAAATGCTGCCATCCTCATCCCAGACCACCTCGCCATACTGGCACGGGGGGATGCTCAATGCATCTGTGATGATTTCCTGTATCCCGTAAGCCTCATCGGCCACTCCAGGCTCAGCCTTGTGCTTGCGCACCCTTTGTACATGAAGGTGTCCGCTGAAAAACAGGGGAAGTTCATATTTCTGGAGAAGGTCAATCACTTCCCCGTTATTGTCCATGGCACATTGGGTGGTATACATACGGCTCTGGGCCAGCAGGTTATGGTGGGCAACAGGCAGTACGAAAATCCCCTGTTCCCTGGCTTTTAAAAGCTGCTCATCCATCCATGCCAGGGTGCTTTCCTTAATCCTGCCCTCCACCTTATTCTCAGGTTCATACTGGCAGGAATCCAGCATGAGAAGCCAGTTTTTTTCATCCAGTCCATATACGTAACTTAGGGAACTGCTGTCCCTGCTGAGGGCCTGGTCATATCCATACCTGTGGTAGATTTCGTAAAAACCGTCCGCATCTATGGAATCCACGGATTCCTTCTCTGCTCCGTAATACACTGCGGCATGCCCATTGTTGATATCGTGGTTGCCGGGAATGACCAGTACCTGTATCCCTGCATCCTGTACCCGCGCCAGACGTCCTGCCAGTTCTTCATGGTTCATCCGCTCCCCGTTCATGGTAATGTCCCCGCTGAGTACAAGGGCGGAAGGCTTTTCTTCTATTACCTCGTCCAGGAATGCCTCCAGCAGTTCCGGAAGGTACTGGATGACCTTACCGTCGCTTCGCTCCACAAACAGCTGGAATGCCGGACCGCCGTCACCTGCCTGGGCGCTCTGATAGTGGAGGTCAGTGGCCAGGACAAGCCTTGGGGGCACATACGGCTCCTCTGTGTCCTGGGGAGGGGTCCACAGGCCGGGAAACTGTTTCTTCCAGCCGGTATACCCTTCTTCCCTTATGACCTCCTCCGGCTTTTCGGCCTGGGAATCCGTTGCCGTCTTAATCAGGCTGTCCACGTTCCTGTCTTCCGGCCGCTTTCCATCATCACCGTCCACGGATTCCTGTCCGAATCCCTCTGTGCCTGTCTCCATCTGCACCGGGCCAACGGGTTCCATTAATTTTTTCATAAAATGCAAAACCCCGAAGCATGCCATGAATACCATGGCATACATCAGGGCACTTATTATCCAGGTCTTTTTCTTCATCCGGTCAGCTCTTTCTATATGATGCCTAACTCTTTTATCGCGTACGCGATACCGTCATCCTCCACGTCCTTTGTCTCAAAGGTGGCATAGGGCAGAAGCACGTCGCTGTGCTGGCCCATAAGCACACAATTGGTGGCATATTTGAACATGGACAGATCGTTGCTGCTGTCGCCGAATACATAGGCGTCATCCTTGGAAATACCATAATGCTTCAGGACTAAATCCATGGCCGTTGCCTTTGAATGGCCTCTGGGAACACACTCATAATAGCCGTCCCCCCTGTCAATGGCCTCAATATCCTTAAGACGCCCGAACAGTTCCCTGGGTCTGCTCTTCTCATCCGAGGCCAGATAAAACTTGGAAAAATCGTAACAGTCGTCCTCCCAGTCATACATGCCTGTGGTACCCGACCGTCTTAATGCCGCCTTCAGCTCTTCTACCTGCGGAAACCTGGAAACCGTTCTGTGCAGATAACATCCTTCCACACCTTCCAGCGCGCCGTCCAGACCGCATTCGTCAATATCCTTCTTAATCTGCAGACCTCTCTCATGAGGAATCTGGTAACAGTAAAGTACCCTGCCCTCCGCAATCACATAGGTCCCACAGCCGCACAGGCAGCCATCGGTCTCAATCTCAGACCGGATATCCCGGGTGTGGGGGTACACCCTGCCTGTATTGATGAATACCAGATGCCCTTTTTTACGCGCTTCCTTAATTGCCTCTTTGGCGCTGTCAGGAACCAGTCCTGTCTTTTCAGACAGGAGGGTTCCGTCAATATCAAAAAATAAAGCTTTATTCCTATTACTCATCATCTCTGAACACAATAGTCTGTGTCTCCTCATCCATACTCTCTACAATTGCAAGGGATTCCAGCCTGATTCCCTCGGAACGCAGCAGGTCCCCGCCTACCTGGAAGCCTTTTTCAATCACGATTCCCGCGCCCACCAGCTGTGCACCGGAGTCCCTGACAAGGGCTGCCAGTCCTTCCAGCGCCTTGCCGTTGGCAAGGAAATCATCAATCAGAAGCACCTTGTCCCCAGGCCCTAAAAATTCCTTGGAAACAATGATGTCATATACACGGCCATGGGTAAAGGATTCCACCTTGGTGGTGTAAACCTCTCCTGCAATGTTCTTGGTCTGTGTCTTCTTGGCAAATACCACCGGCACATCAAAGTACTGGGCAACTATACATGCTATTCCGATACCGGAAGCCTCAATGGTCAAAATCTTGGTCACCGGAACATCGGCAAACCTGCGCTTAAACTCCCTGCCAATCTCCCCAAACAGCTTAATATCCATCTGATGGTTCAGGAAGCTGTCCACTTTCAGAACGTTTCCGGCCTTAATCTTGCCGTCTTTACGTATCCTGTCTTTTAAAATCTGCATGTACGTACCCTCCTCATTCTTTTCTTATCCTATTACTGCGCTGCCGTAGTCTCTGCCACTGTGGTCTCTGCCGCTTCCGTCTCAGCTGCTGTGGTTTCTTCTGCCATGGTCTCTCCTGCCCCGTCTTCCGCTGCCGTGGTTTCCGCTGCCATGGTTTCTCCTGCCCCGTCTTCCGCTGCCGTGGTTTCTGCTACCTCGGTTTCCGCTGCCGTGGTCTCTTCCGCCTCAGTCTCATTTGCCGTGGTTTCTTCCGCCTCGTTCCCTGCCGCAGCCGTCTCCGGTGCCGCCGTCTCCCCAGCACCCGTCTGTGCAACATTGGAAGCATTATCAGCCATGAACTTCATGACCTTATAATTCAGCGCCATCTCATCAAATGTCTCCTGGCCATAATAACTTACCGCAGCATCCACGGTCTGTCCGTTGGATTCTGCAAATGCCTCACGGTCAGCATCCTCCAGCACAAGTCCCTCACGCTCTGCAATCGTGTTGATGACCAGCTGGTTCTTTACATCATCCTTCACACTGGCATAGATTGCTTCCTGAAGTCCAGGCACATCCATACCGTTGGCCTGGGCCATACCTGACAGGCTGCTTCCATACATCTTAGCCTGCTGCTCGTACTGTTTAAGTCTTGTATTGTAACGCTTGGAAACTGCATTCTTATTAAGCTTGAACGTGGAATCCGCTACTACCTGCTGGAGTACGGATGTCTGTACCTGACGGTCTGCCGCCTGCTTCTTCTGTTTTAACAGATCGGCCCGGATGCTTTCCTTATACTCATCCACGGTCTTGTAGTCTGAAACCCCCTGGACAAATTCATCGTCCAGGACAGCGTCTGTTTTCTCCTTCACCGCATTCACGGTAACAGTGAATACAACAGGCTGTCCTGCAAGGGATTTTTCCTGATAGGTCTCTGGGAATGTCAGGTTCAGTTCCTTCTTATCGCCCTTCTTAGCCCCGATCAGGCCATCTTCAAATCCTTCAATAAAGCTGCCGGAACCAAGTGTAAGGTCAAAGCCCTCAGCGGATCCGCCCTCAAACTCCACACCGTCCTTTGTTCCCACATAATCGATGTTCACCACATCGCCCTCTGCTGCCGGGCGGTCAACCTCGGTTTCCTTGGGATTCTGGCTTAATACCTGATTAATCCTGGAATCCACCTCTGCGTCCGTGACCAATACCTCCGGCATGTTTACCTTAACGCCTTTGTATTCGCCCAGTTCCACGGTACCCAGGTTTTCCTTTCCCCCCTCAGTACTGCCTGAACATCCTGTCAGCAGTGACAGGGCTGTCATGGTGCATAAACATATCAATGCTAATTTTTTCATCTTACATATCCCTTTTCTTTTACTCATTTCACACATCCCCGGGCGGGAATGAATTTTCAAACATGCCCTCGTCCTCCCTCCCCTGATCTGACATGGGGATTCCCGGGGATTCCTTTCGGAGCGTGCGCTGTACATAGTTATACCATACCTGTCCATGAAAAAAAAGTGTTTCCATCAATTTCATGAAAATTTAAGAGGGCCTTCCTTTTATTTATAAAATGCCTTAAATGCCTTGTAGGTGTTATACACATCCAGCTTGGAAGACAGTTCAAAGGGGGAGTGCATGGACAGGATGGGTACGCCCAGATCCACGGTATCCACATTCATGTGGGCAACCAGCTTGGCGATGGTCCCGCCTCCTCCGGCATCCACTGCGCCCAGCTCCCCTGCCTGCCAGTACACGCCCTCTTCTTCCATGATACCGATGACTTTTGCCATGGTTTCAGCGCTGGCATCACTGGAACCGGACTTGCCCCTTGCACCTGTGTACTTGGTCAGGACACAGCCCTTGTTGATGTAGCTGGAATTACGACCTTCATATACATCGGGAAATGTCGGGTCGTAGGCCGCATTCACATCAGAGGACAGGCACAGGGAATTCCTGAGCACATCCCGCACCGGCACGCCGGCCTGCCCTGCAAGGTCTTCTATGTAGTGAAGCACGTAATCCGAATTCAGACCGGTATTGCCGTCAGAACCAGTCTCCTCCTTATCAGTCAGGATGGTCACCGTGGTATGGGCCGGCTTCTTTGCATCCATCTCGGCCGTAAGAGCGGTGTAGGCACACACCCGGTCATCCTGTCCGTAAGCTCCTATCATGCTGGCATCCAGGCCCACATCCCTGGCCTTTACCGCAGGCACCAGCTCCAGCTCTGCCCGGAAGAAATCCTTTTCCGTAATCTTATAGCGCTCATTGAGCAGGGACAGTGCCATCAGCTTGACCGGTTCCTTTATGTCCTCCTCCTGATAAGGAAGGGAACCAATGACAATATTCAGTTCCTCCCCCTTCAGTCCGTCCTTTAAGGGGCGCTCGTTCTGTTTGGCTGAAAGATGGGGAAGCAGGTCTGTCACGCAGAACACCGGGTCTGTCTCATCCTCACCGATGCAGATGTCCACGGTTTCCCCATTTTTCTTAACCACCACCCCATGGATGGCAAGCGGTATGGTCCCCCACTGGTATTTGCGTATGCCGCCGTAATAATGGGTCTTAAAAAATGCAATCTCGTCCTTCTCATACAGGGGATTGGGCTTTAAATCCAGCCTTGGCGAGTCAATATGCGCCCCGTTTATCCTGACTCCCTCTGAAAGGGGCTTCTTACCAAAGGTGGTTGCTATCAGCGCCTTTCCCCTGTTAACATAATACACCTTATCCCCTGGTTCATAAGAAGCATTCCTGTCAAAGGGCCTGTAGCCTGCCTTCTTAAGCATTTTCACGGCTGCCTTCACGCATTCCCGCTCCGTCTTGCCTGCATTTAAAAATGCCTTGTAACCCTCGCAGTATTTGGACGCCTTTTCTATCTGCTCCGGCGAATCCTTTCCAATGTGAGGGAAGGTCCATGTAAGCTGTTCCTGTAATTCCTGTGCTTTTGTCTTTTTTGACATATCCTGTTTTATCCTCCTTTATAATTCAAATGTCCTGGCCTTTAGAGGCACAGCACCGAATCTTTCGTGTTTTATATCCATCAGGAGGGCTGCATCCGCCGCATTCCCTCCGCGTGAAGCCGCATCCAGCATCTGCCCCAGCCCATCCCTGCCCACAGGCTCAGAGCGGGCCATCCAGCCCAGTATATCCCGTTCCCCCCGCTTAAGGATTCCTTCCGCGGCATCCCCTGCATGGGCAGCAACATAATCCCAATACGCCTGTGCCGCCTCCTCCTTAAGCCCCCAGGGCCAATACAGGCGGTACAGGGCCAGGCGCGTTACAAGTTCCGGCTTCTCCTGCACGGTCACATAGGGAAAAAGCCGGTCATACTCCCCCACATCAAACCTGGTCCCGTCAAAACAGTAACGGTACATATGGCCGCAGCCATGCATTTCCCTCATAATAATCCTGGCCGGGGTATTCTCCACCGACTCTTCAAAATACTCCGGGAACACCAGTCTGGCAAGAAGCGCCCCGTCCTCCCCCCTGTAATCCACATCCAGGGTCTGGCGAAGCTCCGAAAGAATCTCCCTGAAGCAGGACTTCCCTTCCTCCCTCACACAGATATCCAGGCGTTCAATACCGGTACACCCGGTAAACACACCCGCCCCCCAATCCTCCACGGTACTACGGCAGGAAATCTTCCTCAACCCAAAACAGTTATAAAAAGCATAGGCACCAATCCGTTTTGTATATCTGGGCAACACCAGCTCCTTAACCTGGCTGCCGCAAAGTTCCGGCTCGCCCTCATATTCATGCGGAGGCACCTCGCGCCCTCTGACCGTCTCCGAAAAAAGATACCTCTCAAGCCCCGTCACAGGCTTTCCGTCATAACTGTCCGGAATCTGTACAATTCCGTCTAAACCATAACAACGCCGGACAGATATTCCATCCAGCGTTTCCTCATATAATAACTTCATGGTATCAGTTTAACCACTTTACATATTTTTTTCAAGGACATTTTAAGATCTGCCGTAAAAAGGAAAATGAATCATTACAAACATAGTGACCGAACGCACAAAATATGCTAAAATAAAACCAGTACCAGGGGAGGGGAGCTTACCCTCTCCCCAAACCACAAAACATCCACATATCACGGGGGAAATGCATATGAGACACATCAGCAAAAAAATCATCGCAATGAGCATGGGAATCATGATGGCCGGAAGCGCCATCTGCCACGTCAGTGTCCAGACATCCATTGTAGCCGAAGCCCATTCCGGAAGGACCGATGCCAACGGCGGACACAAGGACAACAAAAACAAAAGCGGCCTGGGATCCTATCACTACCACTGCGGCGGACATCCCGCCCACCTGCACCCAGACGGAGTATGCCCCTACGCCGCCACTTCATCCGGCAGCACCCAATCCGCCACCTCCGCCCCTGCCTCCGAAGCAGACACCGCCCTTACCAAACAGGTCCAGCAGGCCCTAAACGACAAAGGCTACGACTGCGGAACCCCCGACGGCATATCCGGCGAAAAAACCAGGACAGCACTAATACAATTCCAGGAAGACAACAACCTGACCGCCGACGGACTCATCGGAGAAGAAGTAAAAACCGCCCTTGGAATCTAACCCCCAAAATCACCATCCAACAAACCATCGCCCCCTCCCCGCTCACAAACGAACCCAAGGCCACCCCATCCTACCATCCCCAGATTCATGATTGAAGGCCTCGTCCCGGAGCGCCCAGCAACCTCTCCACAGCCTTAGCAGGAGTCAGGGGCGGGAGGAAGGCGGGGCTGCGGTTCCTTGTGGAGGGGGGCAGGTCTGCTTACTCAAAAAGAGGCTGGAAGCAGGGCCGAGTGAGGGCCTCCAAGCCCGAACGCAGAGTCTCCACGGACGGAAAATCATCAAGATTTTCCGGTAGTTGAGACGGTGCCCTGTTTCCAGCCTCTTTTTGAGTTAGCAGACCTGCCTCCCGGAACCAGGAACCGCAGCCCCGTCTTCCTCCCGCCCCTGACTCCGGAGAGACAAACAAAAACAGAGGTTGCGTCCCCTCCAACCCCTGCCTCCAATCATCAACCTCCCCATCATTCATCCACAAACCTATACCCCACCCCCACCTCAGTCAATATAAACCTGGGGTTTGCCGTATTATCCTCTATCTTACGCCTGATATTAGCCATGAATACCCGCAGGGACTGGTAGTCGTCCGTGGTGTCATATCCCCACACCTCCTGCTGGATATAGTGATGGGTCAGCACCTTGCCGCTGTTGTTTACCAGAAGTACCATCATCTTGTACTCCAGGGGCGTCAGGTGGATTTCCTGGTCATGGACAAAAATCTTGCGCTTTTCAAAATCCATCCTGAAGTAGTCCAGTTCAAACTCCTGGTCCTGCCTACTGACAAAGGAGTTCTTGTGCCGCAGCCCCACACGGATACGGGCCAGAAGCTCTTCTGCGCTGAAGGGTTTGGTCACATAATCGTCCGCGCCCTGGTCCAGGGCATTGATTTTTTCCCGCTCCTGCCCCCTGGCAGAGACAACAATGACCGGCGTATTGGACTGCTGCCTTATCTGCTTTAACACTTCCATGCCGTCAATATCCGGCAGTCCCAGATCCAGAAGGATTAAGTCCGGATGGTTGGCATAAAAAAGTGAAATACCGGAAAGGCCGTTATCTGCAAGTATATATGAATACCCCCGGGTCTTAAGGGATATCTTCATAAAATTCTGTATGGTCTTGTCATCCTCAATGACCAGGATTGTGGTTTCATTCATGCTTTTTGTCCTCCAATGGCATCCTTATTTCAAACACAGCGCCGCCCTGGCTGCCGTTATAAGCTGTTATGGTCCCTCCCTGGGCCTCTACAATGGCTTTGCAGATGGTAAGCCCAAGACCTACCCCTCTCTGTTTATCCCCCTTTTCATAGGCCGTGGTAAAGAAGTTGTCAAATATCTTATCAATCTTTTCCTTGGACAGGCCCACCCCGTTATCCGACACAGTGAACACAAGGACATCCCCCTCCTTCACAACCTTAAGCGTAACCGTCGTGCTGTTTCCGGAATGCCGGAACGCATTGTCGAGAAGGTTGACCAGCACCTGTATGAAAAGGCGGCCATCCACCGGAAACAGGATGATATCCTCCGGCGTATGGGTCCTTAAGGTATGGTTTCCTATCCGCTTGGACACCAGCCGGACCGCAGATGAGACAATATCATCCAGAACTTCCTTTTTCTTATTGATATCCAGACGCCCTTCCTGGATCCGCGTCATGTTAAGCAGGTTTTCAACCATGGAGCTGAGCCACTCCGAATCCGTACAGATATCCTTTAACATGCTCTTGATTGTGGCATCGTCCATGATTCCCAGATTGTCATAAAGGAAACCCGCGCTTCCGCTGATCCCGGTCAGCGGGGTCCTTAAATCATGGGAAATGCTCCGAAGCAGCGTGCTTTTAAGCCGCTCCCGCTCCACCTGCACCCGGTTGTCCTCCTTTTCCCGGCTCAGCTGCTCCCGCTCAATCACAAGGGTAATCTGGGAAATAACCGTGTCCACATATATCTTTTCTTCCTGGTTCAGCGTCCATCCGGCGCAGTCAAAGATGATGACCCCATATGTTTTTTCCCTGTTCCGGATAGGAACGTACAGACCGTTGTCATCCGGGAACTGGCATTCCCCATGTCCGCAGGGAATGGACTGGCGGTAGCACCACTCTGCCATGGAATTGGAGAATACCGTGTTCTCATCCTCCTTCAGAAGGACGGTCACATGCTTTCCAATCAGCCCTGTCAGGCTGGCCTCGCTGTACTCCTTAATCTGCTGGTACCCGGACAGGTTCAGGAAACCGCTTCCGATTTCGTTGAGCTTGGCTGTTATCTCCGTCTTCTTGTTGGCTATCTGCATCTGCTTCTGAAGCTTCAGCACCAGGGTGGCCACCGTGGCAGCCACTGCCACGAATATGACGGATGATATCACATAGTTAAGGTCATCCATGTGGAAGGTCAGCTTGGGTTCCGTAAACAGGTAGTTAAAGGTAAATGTGAATACAAAAGCCGCACAGAACGCCCATGCCAGGCTTCCCGTTGCAAGTATGCTGATCAGGACACCTACCAGGTAAACCAGAAGCAGGTTCTCCGCCCTGATACCCCAGCTGTCCAGCACAATGGCCAATATGGTCGAAAATACCCATATGACGGTCATCCTCACACATGCCTTTACAAAATCCAGTACAACATCCCAATGGTTAAACATATATTTATCCTTCACTATTCTTTTACTCTGGTATATTACCCAATCATATCCGCAATCATTACAGGGATATTTATCACCAAATCCATCCCCAGCTGCCCGAAAACCTCCACATTCCTTGGATTCTTCACAACACATACAGCTTTCTTAATCCCAAAAACCTTCTTACACATCTGGCATATCTCAAAATTATCCGTATCCTCCTGCCCTATGGCCACAACCATGTCAAAGTCCTTTAAACCGGCATCCGCCAGGACATCTTCCTGGCAGGGGTTGCCCAGGATTGCCTTGACATCATAAGAAGCACACATGCGCTCACAGAATTCCTTATCCTTGTCAATCACCGTCACCTTATGGTTCCTGGCTGTCAGCAGGCCAATAAGGATATCCGCGTAATCACTGCCGCCTGTCACCGCTATCTTCATACAGCCACCTCCTGGCATACAGACTCTGCCAGATGCAGGTAATCATCCACCGACAGGTTATAGACACAGATCGGCTTAATGGGCGTATCCCTTATGAGCCGGCTCCTGCTGGTGTCATCCAGACGCGCGTATACCTGGTTCACCTGGAAAATGCGGCTGGCTATCTGTGAAATCAGGAGGTTGGAATTATCATCCGGGGTGGCAGCAATGAACATGCCCGCCCGTTCAATCCCGGCTTCTTTTAATACCTTGGGGTCAGTGGGATCCCCTTCCATCTCAGCCCCGCCGAACCCGTCCGGCAGGTAACGGAAGCTTTCCCTGTCCTTATCTAAGACAACCACCTTGTGACCTTTATTATATAATGTATTGGCCAGCGCTGCGCCGAAGGGGCTGCAGCCAACGATAATAATACCTTTTGATTTATGGAATAACATGATATTTCCCCCTTTCTACTATATGTTCCCACTTTTATTGTAAAAGAAAACCATATAAAGAAACTAGGGATAATGTACAAACAGGGTATAAAGATTCTATAAAGATATCTTTATCCCTGTTTCCTGATTACAATCATATCCTTAATCCATGCCTGTGTCAAACAAAAATTACATCACGGGCAAACCCGCAGAATCATATAAAAATCACACCGCGAGCACATACTGCCGCGGACAGCCGTCAGTTCCCGGTTGCTTTAAGCGACAATATGACAGCGGTCCCGCCATACCGGCTGCTTTTTATGACCAGGCTCCCTTGGCACTTATCCAGAATCTGCCGGGATACGGACAATCCTCCGGACAGCCCTGCGCCGCTGTCCAGGCTCCCGTTGAGTGTGTGCTGCAGTTCCTGGAATGATATCCCGCTGCCGCTGTCAGATACCTCCAGTATTCCATATCCCTGTTCCCGCCCAAGGCTTATATAGACCTTTTCCCGGGCAGGCGTATGGACCAGGGCGTTATCCAGCACATTGGATACAGCCAGTTTCAGAAGTTCCCTGTCCCCATGGACCAGGACCGGCTCCTGGGGCTTTTTAATCCATATGACGCGCTCCCTGCCAGCCCTGCCATAGAAGTCCACGGCCCCGGACACTGCCTCTGCAAAGTCCACATTTTCCCCGTCCTGTGGGACAGCCCGGTCCAGGCAGGGCTGGACCGCCATGTTCCTGAGCCGGTTATACAGGGTACAGAGTTTAAGGCGCAGGCCCGGCCCCAGGGCGTCTGATTCCTTTAAAATGTCTTCCAGCGGCAGGCAGAAGCCATGATACAGCTCCTGTTCCAACTGGTCCTTCCACCCGTCCTTTGGCCCGGTTCCCTGGCATCCCCTGTCATGCTCCCCGTTTTTTGCCGGATTTCCCTCTTTCTCAATGGCCATGGCCATCTGCGACATCACGGTGTTGATGAAGACCATATGTCCGTCATCGATTTCCCTGCCATCCGTATACACGCCTATGACGCCCAGGCATGTATCACGGTTCCTGATTGGCAGGTATACCCACCCGGAGTCCCCATAGAATCCTGTATTGGCTCCGCAGACCGTATGGTTCATATAGCACCATTGGGCCGGGGTATCATTATCCAGCATACCCGGTTCCGGAAAATAGCTTTTTATATAATAAGGCTTTCCCAATCCGCCCGGCCCCTGGGCCACATAGACCACGCATCTCTCCCCGGCCGCCTGGTACAGGCTTTTGATGCCATAGTATACAATATTCTCCATCCCTGACAGGGTCAGGTAGCCGCTGCTGATTTCCAGAAGCGCCTCCATCCGGTTCTCATTCCTTTGCGCCAGCCTAACCTGTTCCCCCAGCCGCGAGACAAGAAGTCCTGTGATTGCGGACACAGCCATGAAGATGCCCATGGTCACCACATAGTTGGGGTCGTTGACCCGTAGGGTAAACCTGGGCTCTGTAAACAGGAAATTAAACGTCAGGATACACACCACGGTATAGGCTGTCCCCCAGACAAATTCCTGTATCTCAATCATCATCACTATCACGCTGATAAGGTAGATCATGATGATGTTCTCAGCCCTCATATGGATTCCCCAAAGCCCGGATGCCAGCAGGGTCGCAAGCCCGTATATGACCGCGGCCGCCAGCATTTTCCTCCTGAATCCTTTTACAGCCTGTCTGTCACCTGGCATACTTTTTCCATCTCCTTCCCCGTATCCCCACTCCATGCTTTAATTCCCTGCCCAGCTGCACAGCTGCAACAAATACCACATAAATCTCCAGGCGCCCCACGAACATTCCGGCGGTTTCAGTCCACAACACGACCGGAGATGCGTCATAGGAAGTAATGCCCACTGACAATCCCACGGTGCCAAGGGCGGACGCGAACTCAAACATGGAATCCCCGATATCAAACCCGCACATGCACAGCACCATGGTACCCAGCATGAATACGGAAAGGTATATTCCGATGAATTCCAGCGTATCCAGCCTGCCCTGGGCTGTAAGGAACTCCTTGCCGTTAAGCTTCTGGATGCTGTCCGAATAAACCGTCCTCTTCCTGGATATCCGGCTCCTCATACTCCAGTACAGGCTTTTAAGGGCAATCCAGACACGGATCTGTTTGATGCCTCCGGCAGTGGAACCCGTGCCTCCGCCAACCAGCATCAGCAGGGTCATTACCAGAAGCAAGGGACTGCTAAAAGCTGCAAAGCTGTCCACGGTCTGGAATCCCGTGGTCGTCAGGGCTGTCACCACCTGGAACAGGCCATCCCTGAACCCCTGTCCCACATTGCCTGAAAGGCCTGCGTAAAGCAGCAGTACTGCCATGACAGGGGTGAAGAACCCACAGATTATCAGCTGGAACCTGACCTCGCAGTAACGGAAGAAGGTCAAAAACCTTCCCCTTATGAGGTAGAGGTGGGCCAGGAAGTTAGTGCAGCCTAAGAGCATCAGCACAATTGTCACCAGTTCAATCCCAAAGCTGTCGTAATACCCGATGCTCTCCGCCTTGGTGGAAAAGCCTCCGGTAGAAAGGGCTGCTATGGAATGGTTCAGCGCATCAAACCAATCCATCCCAAAGAACATATATAAAAGCGTGCCGGAAAGGATATAGCCCATATAGATGGCTATGATCATCCTGGCAGACTTCACAAGATTCGGCAGGAGGCGGTCCGAATGGCCCTCTGCGCTGTAGAGCCGCATCCCATGTCTGTCAGACAGCACGGAAACCATCACAAGGACCAGCCCCACCCCGCCGAAAAACAGCATGACGCTTCTGTAAAGGAGGAAAATCCTGGGGCACCGGGTGACATCCACAACAGATAGCCCGGTAGTGCTCCAGCCGCTGGTGCACTCAAACACGGCCTGGGTAAAATCATATTTGCCTGTCATCATGAATGGCACCGCGCAGAAAACAATGGCCAGCACCCAGGACAGCACCACAATCAGGGCATCCTGATGTCCCGTAAGCCGCAGCGCCTCCCTTCCTTTTATCGGAAGGTACATTACATAACCTGCGAAAATGGCCACCACCCCGGGAACCGTGAAATACCGCGCCATGGAAATCTCATCCCAAAAAGCAGGCAGGGCGGCCAGCGGCAGAAGGATGATCCCGCCGATAAGCATCAGGACCACTCCCAGATACCCGGTAATAAGCAGCCGGCCTCCTATTTCATTCCTGCCAGTCCCCATCACGCCTGCTCCCTTCCCATAATCAGGTCAATCACACGGTTCTGGATGGCTGGCGTGGAAAGCACCAGCAGCTTGTCATTGGCCTGTATGCTGGTCTGCCCCTTGGGCACGATGATTTTTGACCCACGCACGATACAGCATATGATTGCATCCTCCCCCAGCTCCATGTCGCAGAGCTTCTTACCGGCCACAGGGCTGTTCTGGTTAATCATCAGCTCATTGATGACAATATTTCCCTGGTCCAGCGGAAGGCTGTTGACCAGGCTCTCCACCGTGGACATCTGTTCAATGTATCCGGCTATCATGTAGGTTGCGCTGATTGCGGTGTTTACCCCCAGGCGCTTGAAGATATCCACGCTCTTAGGGTTTCCCACAACCGCCACAGTCTTCCTGATATGGTAAATCCGTTTGGCGGTCTGACAGATTGCCAAATTGTCCGCATCGCTGGGTTTTAACGCAATCATGATGTCAAACCCGTCTATGCCTGCTTCATCCATCACATAAAGCTTGCACGGGTCGCCGTGTATGACCGGTATCCTGTGTGTCTGGCACAGATACGTGCAGTACTCCCTGTCATCGTTGATTACCACAAGCTCATGCCCTTTGCTCAGCAGCATCCTTATGAGATAATCTGCTTTTGTCTTTCCCCCTGCCACTACTATCTTCATCCAATCACTCCCTAGAATGCAATGGAACTCAGTTCCTTAAATTTCTCTATGGACAGACGGGCCGGATAAATGGCCTTGATGTTCAGCCCGCCAATCAGATGTTCCTTGTCCGTATCGTTAAGCCTTGCAAACACTTCCCCCACATCATAGATGCGCCTTGCCATCTGCGCCAGCATGCAGTTTATATTGTCATCATCCGTGGCAGCCACCACCACGGATGCATTCTCAATGCCGGCATCCTCCAGCAGGTCCGGGTCCGTAACATTTCCCACAATCTGGAAACCGCTGAAGTTAGGCGGCAGCTTGCGGAATGCATCATTGTCCATGTCTATGATGATGACATCATCCCCATGCTCTGACAGTTCGCCTGCCAGCCCGGCGCCGAAACGGCTGCACCCTGCAATGATGATTGTCTTTTTCCTGTTCCACATCCCCATCCCCTCCTTTTCATCCTTCCATGTGTGGATAGCGCCATTATATACAATGGATTTGCAGAAAGCAATTATCTTGATATCTTCTTTATACGTGTGAAGGAATCTTTATAAAAGCTTGACAGGAACAGCGCGCGCCGGCAGACGCCGCCGCAAAAGGGCTGCCGGGAAACATCTGCTTCCCGGCAGCCCTCACTCCCATGCAAGGCTGTATGTTATCTATATCTCAAGTTTACATAACTCCAAACACTTTGTAAAACACCCAGATGATGGTTCCTCCCACACATGCAATCGAGGCAACCACGCCAACCATGAAAATCGCGGCGGCCAGTTGAAGTACAATACTTGACAGTACCGGAAAATGCCGGCATGCACGGTCTATTTCCTGCTCCATCGGGCTTTTGAGTTTTAAAATCATCTTAGCAATCATTGCAGGCACCTCCTTTTGATATCTTAAGGATACTGCACATTGCCGTAAAGATTCCATGCGTCTCTCAGCCAATCACATAAATTCCGTGCAAATATTACCTGTGTTCCATGTCTCCCAGCCTGTAGGATGTCTCCTCCGCAATGATGTTAAGGACGTTCTTATCATTGGGCTTTATCATGTCCCCTCCGTCCAGTTCCACGCCGATGACCGCATATACCTTATCGTTCTTGTAGACCGGGGTATAGCGGGCCTTGGAGCCGGGAAGGGTGTCCGTGGTGGCGCCTGCCTTATGGCGGTTCTTCCTGACCCATGCCGCCACGGCCATCTCATCCGGGGATTTGAACAGGCCGGTAAGGCGGGCAGAGTCTTCGGATTCAGATGCAGGGTATATCCTCATCTGGTCCATTTTCCCGTTCCTTGTGTCATATATGACAATATTACGCTTTAAAAGGGTGCGCACCAGGCGGCCGCATATGTCCAGGATTTCCTCTCCTGTGGCCCCCTTCCTTAAGTTCCTGTTAATATCGAAAAGAATCTGCATATACCTGGACTCAGACTCTCCCCTGGCAGCCTCACGCTTCAGCTTTGCCGCCATGGAGCTGGTTACAAGGGCGCATACCAGCATGGCTGCAAATGTAAACGGGTAAATGGACGCATCCGCCTGAAAGGTCAGACGCGGATCCGTAAAAAAGTAGTTGAACAGCAGCACCGACAATACCGAGGCCAGCAGCCCGCACCAGCCGGCCCTTGTCATATATGCCACCAGCATGGTTCCCATCATGTATATCATGGCAGCGTTGATGACTCCCAGCTGATAATGATCCAGCACCAGCGACAATACGGTACAGAGCGCCATTATCGCGCCGGTCTTAAGGATATCCATCCATACCTTCCGTTTCTGGTCCGTGCTTATTTTATACCTGCGTTCCACTGCCGTTGCATCGGGGATCACATAGACATCCATATTGGGCACTGCCTTAATCAGGCGGTCTATGATGGTAGGGCGCACATATAGTGTGTGGCGTTTCCTCACGGAACGCCCTATCACTATTTTGGAAATGCCGTTCTGCCTTGCATAGGAAGCCACCTGTTCCACTATGTCATCCCCGTACAGGGTAATGACATTGGCCCTGAACTGCTTGGCCAGGCTGATATTGGCTTCCATGCTCCTGCTGATCCTGCTGTGCTCCCGTTTTAAATGCTCTGTCTCCACCAGCACCGCCGTAAAGTCCGCATGGAACGCCCCCGCCATCCTGGCCGCTGTCCGTATAACCCTTGCATTGGTGGGGGAAGGGGACAGACAGACCAGCACATGTTCATTGGTAAAATATTCCTTTCCTGCCGCATCCCGCTCCCGGATGACTTCCCGGTTCACCCGGTCCGCGGTGCGCCGCAATGCTATCTCGCGCAGGGCTGAAAGGTTCTCCACTGTAAAGAAACTGATTTTCGCCTTATCCGCCTGGTTTTTATGGTATATCTTGCCCTCCTCCAGACGCTGGCGCAGTTCTTCCGGCGCAATATCCACCAACTCCACCTGGCTGGCATTGTCAAATACGGAATCCGGGATGCGCTCACTGACACGCACATGGGTGATGGATGCAACTATATCATGAAGGCTCTCCAGATGCTGCACATTGAGCGTGGTATACACGTTTATGCCTGCATCCAGGAGTTCAATCACATCCTGATAGCGTTTCCTGTGGCGGCAGCCCTGGGCATTGGTATGGGCCAGCTCATCCACCAGGATCAGGTCCGGCCTGCGTATCAGGGCGGCATCCAGATCAAACTCCCGCAGCGTGATTCCCTTATATTCCACGTACCTGGGAGTCAGGAATTCCAGCCCGTCAAGAAGGGCCATGGTATCCGGCCTGTCGTGGGGTTCAATATACCCTGCCACCACATCCCTGCCCGCTTCTTTTTCCTGGCGCGCCGCGTCCAGCATGGTATATGTCTTGCCCACACCGGCCGCATATCCGAAGAATATCTTTAATTTTCCCTTCCCATCCGGTTCACCTTCCGGGAAATTCTGTCTGAGCAGAAGCTCCGGGTCGGGCCTGCTGTCCCATTCCTTGTCCATATGGTTCCTCCTTACCTGATTATGTATTCCCCAGGAATATCTATGTAAATCCTGCTTTTACGGCAGGTATACCCAAAGACAGCTTTAGAGCTGCCGCATCCGCGGCAACTCTCTTGGCATGTCTGGAAACATCAAAGCAGGCCATCCAGGGCAAGATTTACCTTCAGCACATTCACCCTTGGTTCTCCCATGATTCCTAAAAACTTTCCTGTGGTATACTTTTGGATGACGGACTCCACCTCTTCCACGGACATCCCCCTTGCGCTGGCAATCCGCTCAGCCTGGTACCCGGCTGCTGCCGGTGAAATCTCAGGGTCAAGTCCGCTGCCTGAACAGGTAACCAGATCCACGGGAATGGGTTCATCCCCCTTTTCAGGATGGGCCTCCCTGATTTTCTCCACGCGCTCAGCCACCATGGCCTCCAGTTCCTCACCTGCCGGTGTCTTGTTGGATGCCCATGAATACATCAGCGGCTCTCCATTTTCATCGGTAAATGTAGATGTGTCCACATTCATGATCCTGCCCCACAGATACTGGCTGCCTGTAAATTCCTGGGCCAGCAGGGCGCTTCCGTATTTCCTGCCGTCATTGCCTGTTATGATGGAGCCTTCGGCCTTATTGCCAAATGCCACATTGGCTGCCGCGGTAATGACCGCCGGGTATATGATGCTTGTAATCACCATCATGATTAGGAAAAATCCTATCATTTTAGGTAAGACTGATTTTATTGTTTTCATAGCTATCCTCTCCTCATTATGAGCACTTTTATGTTACTTACCCGGATACACTCTGCTGCTGCATTGCGCAGTACTAGCCGACTAATCCCGAAGCCGTGATCAGCACATCAATCATCTTAATGGCAATGAACGGTATGACGATTCCTCCAAGTCCATATACCAGAAGGTTTCCGCGGAGCATCTGCGCCGCCGACACCTCCCTGTAGCGGACGCCCTTAAGGGCCAGTGGGATCAGGGCCACGATAATCAGGGCATTGTATATGATGGCTGAGAATACCGCGCTGTCAGCGCTGTGAAGCCCCATGATGTTGAGCGCCCCCAGTCCGGGATAAAGTCCCATGAACAGCGCGGGGATGATGGCAAAATACTTGGCAACATCATTGGCAATGCTGAACGTGGTCAGGGACCCCCTTGTCATCAGCAGCTGTTTCCCAATCTTTACAATCTCAATCAGCTTGGTCGGTGAGGAATCCAGGTCTACCATATTGCCAGCCTCCTTGGCTGCCTGGGTGCCTGTATTCATGGCCACCGCCACGTCTGCCTGTGCCAGGGCCGGCGCGTCATTGGTACCGTCGCCTGTCATGGCTACCAGATGTCCCTTGGACTGGTAATCACGTATCATTTCCAGTTTTGCCTCAGGGGTGGCCTCTGCCAGGAAGTCATCCACACCTGCCTCAGCCGCAATGGAGGCGGCCGTCAGGGGGTTATCGCCTGTAATCATGATGGTCCTGATACCCATCTTGCGCAGGTCAGCGAATTTCTCCTTTACGCCCTGCTTAACAATATCCTTTAGTTCAACCACACCCATGACCCGGCCATTCCTGGCAACCACCAGCGGTGTGCCGCCCTGGTTGGCAATCCTGGTCACGGTCTGTGTACACTCATTGCTAAAACTTCCGCCATGTTCCTCCACGTACCGTTTCACGGCATCGGCAGCGCCCTTCCTGATCTCATTTCCATTATAATCAATGCCGCTCATCCTGGTCTTGGCCGTAAAGGGTACGAATCTGGCATGGAGTTCTTCCATGTTCCTTCCCCTGATCCCAAACCGTTCCTTTGCCAGGATTACGATGCTTCGGCCCTCAGGTGTCTCATCTGCCAGGGATGACAGCTGCGCAGCGTCTGCCAGGTCCTTCCCGTCATTGCCGTCAACCGGGATGAATGCATCCGCCTGCCTGTTTCCCAATGTAATGGTACCTGTCTTATCCAGAAGCAGCGTATCCACATCGCCCGCGGCCTCAATCGCACGGCCGCTCATGGCCAGTACATTGGCCTGGTTCAGACGGCTCATGCCCGCAATGCCGATGGCGGAAAGCAGGGCGCCGATGGTGGTGGGGGCCAGACAGATTAACAGGGCCACCAGGTTTGTCACGGATGTGGGATCCGCCATGCCAGCCTCCCTGGATGAAAACAGGGAGTAGGAATACAGGGACATGGTAACCAGCATGAATATAATGGACAATGCCACCAGGAAAATCTGGAGCGCCAGTTCATTGGGGGTCTTTTTACGGGAAGCGCCTTCTACCATGGCAATCATCTTATCCATGAAGCCCTCGCCCGGATTGCTGCTTACCTCCACCACAATCCAGTCCGATATGACAGTTGTACCGCCTGTCACCGCGCTTCTGTCGCCTCCGCTTTCACGGATTACAGGGGCGGATTCACCGGTAATCGCGCTCTCATCCACCGAGGCCGCGCCTTCTATCACATCGCCGTCCGCCGGAATCTGCTCACCGGCCTTTATATATACAATATCACCTTTTTTCAGTTCTGTGGATTTAACCTGTGTGATTTTATCTTTCTGGCCAGCGGATGGTATCCTGGACGCCATTGTGTCCCTTCTGCCCGCCCTCAGCGCATCTGCCTGGGCCTTGCCCCTGCCCTCTGCGATTGCCTCGGCAAAGTTGCCGAACAGTACGGTGAACCAGAGGATGACTGATATGGCAAGTATGTACCCGGGCTTTGCATCCCTTACGCCAGCCAGTGCAAAGATGAACATGACCAGGGTCAGTATGGCTGACACAAATACCATGAACATGACCGGGTTCCTGACCTGGGTCCTTGGATTCAGCTTTATGAAGGAATCCTTTATGGCCCGGCCTACTATCTTTCTATCGGAAAATATATTCTTTTTACGTTCACTCATGTCTCATTGACCTCCCTAAGCTATCATCTGGAAGAACTCAGCAACCGGTCCCAGTGACAATGCCGGGAAAAAGCTGAGAGCGCCTACTAACAGCACAACAAATATCAGTAAGGATATAAACATGGCATTGTGCGTGGGAAGGGTGCCGGAGCTTACCGCTACCTTCTTCTTGCCCACCAGGCTGCCTGCGATAGCCAGTGTCGCGAACATTGGCAGGAATCTTACAAAAAGCATGACCAGTCCAATGCTCACATTTAGGAATGGGGTATTTGCATTGAATCCTGCAAACGCCGAACCATTATTGCCGCCTGCGGATGAATATGCGTACAGCATCTCGGACAGTCCATGGGCGCCCGGGTTATTCAGGCTGTCATGGGTGGAAGGAAGCAGGGCTGCAATCCCGCTGCCCACCAGGATGGCAATGGGGGTTGCCAGACATACAAGGACTGCCATCTTCATTTCAAAAGGCTCTATCTTCTTACACAGGTACTCCGGCGTACGGCCCACCATCAATCCTGCTATGAACACGGTCATGATGGCAAATCCGATCATGCCGTACAGCCCGCAGCCCGTTCCTCCGAATACCACCTCGCCCAGCTGCATCAGAAGCATCGGGACAAGTCCGCCAAGGGGCGTGTAGCTGTCATGCATGGAGTTGACGGAACCATTGGAAGCAGCCGTTGTAAAGGTTGCCCAGGTAGCAGAAGTGGCGATGCCGAACCTTGTCTCCTTGCCTTCCATGTTGCCTCCTGCCTGTCCTTCGGTCCCCATGTATACGGAGCCGTCCTGGGCCAGCTGGGGCGTGCCCGCCTGCTCATTATAGCCCACAATCACAAGGGCCACCGCCAGCATGATGAACATGGCAAGGAAGATGGCGATTCCCTGGCGCTTATCCTTTACATTGCGTCCAAAGGTGAAGCAGAGTCCTGCAGGAATCAGCAGCAGGGAAATCATTTCAAACAAATTGGAAAGGGGGGTGGGGTTCTCAAACGGATGGGCCGAGTTATTGCCCCAGAACCCGCCTCCGTTGGTCCCCAGCTGCTTGATGGCAATCTGGCTTGCGCCAGGACCCAAGGGAACCACTGCCTTGGTCACTTCTGTTGTGGTGCCGTCTTCATTTTCCACCACCACCGGCTCCAGCAGCTGTACTTCATCATACTGTTTAAACGTCTGGGGCACTCCCTGTGATGCAATGACAAGGGATACAGCCATTGACAGAGGAATCAGTATGTAAAGGACCGTCTTTGTCATATCCGCATAAAAGTTTCCGATACCTGTTTTCTTTACCCTCACAAATCCCCTGATCAGGGCAAACAGGACCGCAATCCCGATTGCGGCTGACACGAAGTTCTGGAAATTCAGTCCCAGCATCTGGCTGAAATAGCTCAGTGTGGATTCTCCTGAATAAGCCTGCCAGTTGGTATTGGTGGTAAAGCTTGCTGCCGTGTTAAAGCCCAGGTGCCAGCTCGTGCCCCCAATCCCTTCCGGATTCAGCGGAAGGAACTTCTGGAAACAGAGGATGGCCCACAGGACAAACAGGCTCAGCACACTAAAAACCGCTGCACAGACCGAATACTTCTTCCAGTCCATATCCTCATCCGGGTCTATTTTAAGCACCCTGTAAATCACGCGCTCAACCGGCTGCAATACGCCTGAGAGGAAAACATGTTCCCCATTCATAACCTTACCCATATAGCGTCCAAGGGGTATTGCCAGCAGTACAAGTATTACACAATACACAACCATCTGTACCGTTACATTCATCATTGTTTATCACCTCTCAATAGTATAATGACCAGATAGGCCAACAGGAAAACTGCGGTTACACCTATGATACCTAACAGTACTGACATCGATTTTTCCTCCTCGTTTTAAGATAGGGGTATGGTATCACACGTGGGAATAAAGATTCCATACCATAGCCGGGTCCTTTTTATAAAGAATCTATAAATACGCCAAGGGATATCCCGGTCTTAATGATAACTTAATGCCGTACCGGAAACTGCATATGGAATCTTTAAGCCTTCGGTACTAGACTGAAGGTATCTCAAAGGAGGTGACCATATATGATGAAAGAGATAAAAAAGGACCTGGCCTGTTTGGGTATAATGACCGTGGTTTCCGCGTTAGCAATAGGGTTAAGGTTTCTTATATGGATGTCTTAGAATAGATTGGTAGATGGATTTGATGTGAAATGGATTTGATGTGTAAGTAGCTTTAATGTGTAAGTAGATTTAATATGTAAGTAGCTTTAATATGTAAGTATGTTTAATGTATAAGTATGTTTGAGGCGGAGGCCATACAGTTGTAATTGATACTGCATGGCCTCCGCCTCATTTTGTCCTGATTTTGTTCTAATTTATTCCTGCTTTAGTTCTAAATTTATTCCTAATCTATCCCTATCGTCCTTGTTTATCCCTTATTTATCCCTAATTTAGTCCCGAATCAGACCTTACCTCCCTCCCCCCTTATATCCAGCCCAATCTGCCTTAATCCTCGTTCCCCACCGTGCAGTCCGGTCCGCCAGCGGAATATGGCTATTCATCCGCAAACCTGTACCCCACGCCGATTTCCGTCCTGATAAACCTGGAATGTGCGGTCTGGTCCCCTATCTTTTTCCTGACATTGGCCATGAATACCCGGAGTCTTCTGTAGTCCCCGGTGTCATCATTTCCCCAGATTTCCTGCTGGATGTAACTGTTTGTCAGGACCTTTCCCTTATTTGTCACCATAAGGATCAGGATCTTATATTCCACCGGTGTCAAATGGACCTGTTTCCCATGGACATAAACCTTTCTCTTTTCAAAATCAATCTCCAGGTAATCCATGCGGAATGTATCATCCTTCACCGGTCTTTGGTCCTCCCTGTGCCTCAGGGCGGCCCTGATACGCGCCATAAGTTCCTCTGCATGGCAGGACTTTGCCACATAATCATCAGCCCCGCAGTCCAAAGCCTCCACCATGACGGCTTCTTCTGTTTTGGATGTCACAATAATGACCGGGGTCCCGGATTCCTGCCGGATCATCTTCAGCACATCCATTCCATCCATGTCAGGAAGGACCAGGTCAAGCAGTACGATATCCGGATGCCCTGCATAGAAAAATGACAGGCCTCCCAGACCGTTCTCAGCCTGGTGGAACCGGTAATTCTCCGTATCTGACGTATTTTCAATAAGCTTCTGCATGATTTCATCATTATGGATTATAAGAACCGTGTATTGAGTCATATTCCTTCCACCTCCTGGATGCCTCTTTCCTTCCCGGAATACCTGCTGTCCCCAGATTCCGGCCATCCGGGTTTCCGGTCTGGCCCCTCCAGACTTGCCCTAGCCAGCCTTGTCCCAGTTAGCCTGTTTCTATAAAATACCAGAACTGTACGTTAAAAAGCCATATGCCATTTTTCCTATGATATAAATATCCTGTGAATACTTTTTTACAACACAAAAAAGCTGGCCCCCGGACTGATCTGACAAAATCACATCATTCCGGAGCCAGCTTCTGCTTTATTATATTTGATTTGATACGGTCATCCTTAATCAATTCCCACAAACTTGGTCTGGTTCATCAGCGGATGCCTCAGATGTATGGCCCCCTTAACCGGACAGGCCATGACGCAGGAGCCGCAGTAATAGCACTCCCCCGGATACATCACCACGGGATGCTTCCCCTTTTCCGATGAAGGAATCATGATATCCACCTGGCACACGGATGCACACTGGTTACAGCCAATACAAAGCTTATCATCAAAGGACAGGGGCTTCACGCTGCATGACACCGGTTCTGCCTGAAATTCAATTTTCTTCATACAACCCAGCCTCCTCCTTTATATAGTCCTGGTTGCAGGCTTCATACCCGGCCTTCACATCCCCGTAATACCGCTTTGGCACCCTTCTGCTGCGGATTTCCCCGTCCTCCTGGTAAATGGTGATGAAGCACTGGTCTTCTTCCGGATCCGTCTGCGGATAATCGCTGCGCTCAAAGCAAAGAGGCACGGAGCTGGATCTGCGCAGCAGGCAGGAGTTGATGATCAGCTTACATACCTCTAAGATATCCATTACCTCATGGGCACGCATCAATTCATGGGGGTTGGAGCATGAGAGGGCGGGTACATATTCCCTTTCATAGCTTTCCAGCAGTTCCAGTCCCTGGGTCAGCAGCATGTCATTCTTCACGCCTCCGCAGTAATTCTGCATGGCCTTGGAGACCGCCTTGTTAAGCTCCCTCCAGTCCATTCCGTCCTCCACAAAAAGCGGGGCATAAAGCCGTTCCTTCTCCCGCTCCACATCCGCCCGGTCCGGCGCTGCCGGTTCAAGCCCATGGCAGGCCGCTGCCGCCTTCCGCCCCGCGTAATACCCGGTTGCAGCTGCAAATCCGCAGCAGTCCGATGCGTACAGCTGGTCTCCGGCAGCATAAAGCCCATCAATGTTGGTCTTTAAATCCCAGTCATGGAAAATGCCTCCGGGCGCGCCGAACAGCTGGCGCTCCTGTGCCAGGAAGGCAGCTGACTGCCAGCCCGTCCCATAGGACTGGAGACGGTGTTTTGCAGGGTCAAACCCACGCTCTGTAAAATTCTCCAGGACCGGAATCTTAGTCTTGCCTTCCTCACCCACCATCATGCCCCAGATGACCCGGCGCTCTTCGTCCGGCATCCTGCTTAAATCCGCATAGAACGGCAGCTGGTATCCGCGCCTCATCAGTTCCTCAAATTCCAGTGTCTCAGGCCCGCGGTACTCATACTTGGGATTGTCAATCACCCCGCCCTTCAGGAAAAACTTCTGTCCTTTGGCCGGATAATACCGTTCTTTTACGGTCTTAAGCTCATTCCCATCCCGGTCCACATACGGGATTTCCCGGCCCCTGGCATCCACCATGGTGGCCGCATACCAGGTATTATGGTTATTCCCCGTGCTGTAGGGCGGAAAGCTTCTGCCTGCGGCTGAAAACTCCCCACGCACGGATTTCTCCATCATGGTAAACTCAACCCCTGCCCGGTAGCCCATGGCGTGGCCGCTGCCAATGCTCTGGGTTGGACGGAATTCGCTTAAACCTACCTGATCTGAATCAAAGAGCCAGATTCTGGCCGGCCTTGACATGGCAAGGACCGTTGTCCTGGAGCTGAACACCAGGAACTTCCCCGTATGTACGTCCATACCCATGGCGCCGATGCAGCGCCTGCTGCCATTTTCCTGTTTTACCAGCAATGCCGTTGCCTCGGTCCTGTCATGGATTTCCACGCCCAGGCGTCTTAACTCCTTATAAAGAGCCGGTTTAAAGGTGCTTCCCCAGACGCGGATTGTAAATTTATTCTCATAGTCATAGGCAAACATCAGCCCGGTCTTCCCATCCCGGAAATCCGCCCCCGCGAATTCACCCTGGGTATCCCTGATCTTGCCCCCAAAGGATTCCATATCCTTAAGCCTGTGCCAGCCCTCCTGACATTCAATGTAGTGGGCAATCCCATTGCTGTATCCATCCTGCTCATCTATGTAGGCATTGGCAATCTCCTCTGCCGTTACTTTGGAGCAGGGGTTGGTGCAGGCTGACTCCCAGTGGTCAAAACCGCTTCCCGCTGCGCCGCTGCGGACCGTGGCTCCTTTTTCTACTAATATTACCTTTTTTCCCTTCCGGGCCGCTGCAATGGCTGCATAACAGCCCGCCATACCGCCCCCCAGGACAAGGACGTCACCTGATATCTGCTCCTCCTGGTCCATTTCGTTGGGATAAGGCCATTTCATATCTGACATATTACCTCTTTTCTGTGTTCAAACACGCCCTGATATACAATCTATCGTATGACTTAATTCTTTCCTTTCCGGTCAGCCATGCTGAATAGGATCAGGAATACGGCTGAAACCGTATATGCGATTAAAAGTGAAAGGTCTGTGTTCATTTTCCCATATAAAGGTCCTGGTATGCCGAACAGGAAGGACACTACCCCCACGATGCCGCCCGCAATGGCTGCCGCAAACGCCCCCCTTCTTGTGGCCCCCTTCCATACCAGTCCGCCCAGCAACGGAATCAGCAGGCTGCCCATATACGGATAATTGAAAATAATCATGGCGTCCAATATGTCCGTCATATGGAAGGCAAAGAAAATACCTGCCAGGCTGCCCAGGAACACCGTTACCTGGGAGATCAGCTTTGACTTTGGAAGCTTGTCCAGGTCGTCCACCTCCGGATGAAGGAACTTATTATAAAAGTCCCTTGCAAAGGACGCGCCCATGGACAGGATCACACAGTTGGCGCTGGACATGGCTGCCGCCAGTATGGCCGCAATCACGATGCCTGCCAGCACAGGAGGCAGGACGCCGGTGGCCGCTATGGTGAAAATGCCGTCTGTCACGCCCGGGAAAAGGCTCCTTGCCGCCACGCCGATGGTGGAACAGAACGCGCCTATGATGATGACCAGGATACCGCCTATGATACAGCCAATCCTTGCTGTCTTTGCGTCTTTGGATGACTGTATGCGCGAGTAGGCGTCATAGGACACGGATATGGACAGCAGGAACGGCAGTACCAGGTATATGAACCTTGAACCCATTCCTGCCGGAATGAACGGCGTTGCAAAAATCTCCCCAATGCTTCCCCCGGCCCCCACATAACGGATTAGGATTGCAACTGCCAGGATTGGCACACCCACTGCAATGATGGCTGTCTGGGCCACATCGGTCAGCACAACGCCCCACATGCCGCCCACGGTACAGTAGATAAGGATTACCACTGCCGTAATCACAACCCCGGTCTTAAACGGGATGCCGAAACCAGCCAGGATACCGCCGGACGCCAGCAGCTGCGCAATGAAAATACCCAGAAGGCTGGGCACATTGCTAATCCAGGCCCAAAGCCGGATTGCCTTGCTCTCCCCATAGCGCTGTGCAAAATAATCCAGGGGCACATAGCCTTCCTGCTCCCTGAGTTTCTTTGTTGTTACAAGTCCCGCTATGATCAGACCTCCGCCGCATCCAAATGCATAATACATACCCGGCCATACGCCCAGGTCATAGCCATTGGTGGCGCTGCTGAGCACGATACCCACCCCGATCTGTACTGCTGCCAGCGTAATGGCGGTCATGGTCACGTTCAGTTTCCTTCCCGCCACCAGATAATCAGAAGTTGCCTTATTCCTTCTTGCAGCGATTATCCCTATCAGGATCATTGCTGCAAAGTAAATGACACAAACCACTACAACTATTTTTTCCTTTTCCATACCATGATTCCTTTCTTTTTCACTTTAAACCATTAAAGCCCATGTGTATTTTACCATCAAAGGTATTATTTGGCAATATGCATTTTGCAAAATGTCAAATAAATATAGATGGTTCTTCTTTATCATTGCATTCTGACAATTCCCTGTGATAAAATGATAGCTATCCCCATCTAATATGAAAGGCAGCTGACCATGGATTTAAAAAAGACCCTGTCCGAACAGATATATGAGATATTGAGAAATGATATAGTAACCCAGGCCATTCCCTGCGGTTCCAAGCTGACCCTGAAGATACTCCAGGAACGCTTTCACGTAAGTTCCACCCCCATCAGGGAAGCCCTGACCCGCCTGGCTGAAGAACAGCTTGCCTCCTATTATTCCAACATAGGCGTGTCCGTTGTCAGCCTGGATGAAACAGATGTAAAGGAAATCTACCAGTTCATGGGCGACCTTGACAGCCTGGCGGTAAGCTATGCCTCCCGCTGTCCGGACCAGAAGCCCATCCTCAGTGAACTGCGTGAAAACCTTTCCCGGATGGATGCCTGTGACCTGGCCTCCCCCAGCTGGCAGGACTACTCAGACCGTTTCCACCTGATTTTCTATGACTACTGTGAGAACAGCCGCCTGGTCCATTCCGCCCAGCGCATGCGCAGCCAGATGTCCATCCTGGCCTACCAGTATGAAAAACAGGCCCCGAAGCAGGACCTGATTTTAAAAGAACACCATATGATTTTCAGCCTGTATGAAACAGGACAGTATGAGGGGGCCGTGGCTATGATGAAAGAGCATCTGAGCCATTCCCTGGAATTTGCCATGGAGATTGCCCGGAAGCAGCCTGGGCGTGTTTGAAAATTCATTCCCGCCATCTGCCGCGCGCCTCCGCCCCACAGAAACCATCTGTTATCTTATTCTTTCCCAACTACTTTATATGTCTCCTCCACAATCCGCTCCATGGCATTCAGGATATTCTCATACCCCGTGCACCTGCAGAGGTGGCCGGATATCAGCTTCTTCAGCTCTTCCCTGTCATACTTCTTCCCGGTGCCCACGATTTCCACCGCGGACATGATCAGACCCGGGGTACAGAATCCGCACTGGACAGCTGCTTCCTCTATAAACGCCTTCTGGATGGGACTCAGCTCGCCGTTTGGCCCTTTTAATCCTTCCACGGTCATGACATTCCTGCCGTCCGCCCACATGGCCAGATAGATGCAGGAATCCACGGCCTCGCCGTCCACCAGCACGGTGCAGGCGCCGCATTCCCCGACCTCGCAGCCCTTTTTCACCGATGTATATCCAAGGTTTCTCAGGGTGTCTAACAGTGACTCCCGCTCATCCACGGAAACCTGTCTCAATTTTCCGTTTATCTTCAGATCAATCAGTCTAAGCATCTATATTACCTCCTGCCAGAAGAATGGATTCCTTGAGTCCGCGCCTTGCCAGCTCCTTAATCAGCTGGAGCCGGAACTCCCTGCTGGCCCGCCAGGACGTCCTGGGATTCACCTGGGACAGGGCGGTTTCTGCAAATAAATCATAGATGGAGGCGTCCCTGACCATCTTTCCCCGGAGCGCCGCCTCCGCCTCATAACACCGCACCGGCGTAGGCGCGGCCACGCCGTATGCCAGGCGCACATCCTCAATCACGGTTTTATCCTCAGACAGCTTAACCCTTACCGCGCAGCCAAGGGTGGCAATCTCCATGGCCTTACGCTTGCCGTACTTGATATAGCAGCCTTCCCAGCCCTCATAATCCTCCCTGGCAATCCTGAAGGCGGTACAGACTTCATTCTGTTTCCTCACGGTCCTTCCGGGGCCTGTGTAGAACTCGGTCACAGGTATCTCCCGGACGCCCTCCGGCCCCTCAAGCACCACCACTGCGTTCAGCGCGCACATGGTGGAGGCGGAATCCGCCGAGGTGGCCCCATTGCATATATTGCCGCCAATGGTGGCCGTATTCCTGACCTGGGGCCCGCCCACCTGGTCCACGGCAAGGCCCAGCATATTCAGGTGCTTCTGAATCATGGGGTGGTTGGTTATATGGGAAAACGAGGTTGCCGGCTTAATGATGATTGTCCCATCCGCATCCATTTCCACGCCTTTTAATTCCGGGATATTATGGATGGATACAAGGCCCTTTCCCGCATCCTTCCCTTCCCTGACACGTATGAGCACATCCGTGCCCCCGCTGATGACCTCTGAATCCGGGTCAGCGCTGAGGGCTGCCACCGCATCCTCAACTGATTTGGCTTCATAAAATGACTTTATATCAAACATAATGACTCTCCTTGCTATTGACTAATTCTGACCGGTCATCCCCGGCACATTTCAGATAAGCCCTTTTTCCTGGAACGCCCCGATGAGCCGCTGAGGCGTCATGGGTATGGTATCCATGGCAACCCCGGTCGCATGGAGCACGGCATTGCGCAGGGCCGGGGCCACCGGGATTGTGGGCGGCTCGCCCAGGGACTTATTTCCGTAAGGTCCGGTGGGGTCGTCTAACTGGATGAACTTCACGTTCAGGTCCGGGGTGTCCATGGCGGTTGGGATCTTATAATCCAGCAGGTTGTCATTGAGCGGCTTACCCTTATCACTGTAAATGAATTCCTCCGATAATCCGTATCCAAGCCCCATGGACATGCCTCCGTGGACCTGTGCCTCTGCCAGCTTGGGGTTCATCAGCATACCGGAATCATGCACATTGACAATCTCCTTCACCGTCACCTTGCCAAGAGGCATATCCACCTCCACATCCACAAAGCAGCAGCCCGAGGCAAATGAATTATCCCTGCACTGGTTTGTCACCTCTGCCGTGATATGCTCCGAGCGCTCCAGGGAATAGAATGCAGTGACCGCCAGGGTCGGCATGTCGATAAGCTCCTTCCCCGTTTCCTTCTCGATGACAAAATCATGGTCCACATCCAGTTCATCCACGGGCCGTCCATCCAGCATGAAGCTGGCGTAATCAAGAATCCTTGCCTTTAACGCCTCACCGCATTTTTTCACCGCCATGCCGGACACGTAAGTCTGGCGCGACGCATAGGCGCCCGTGTCGAAGGGGGCCGTATCCGTATCCTGGGTGGATACGATGTATACGTGTTCAAAGCTGATTCCCGTTGTCTGGGCCGCCATCTGGGAGAATACGGTGTCCGCTCCCTGTCCGATCTCAGTGGCTCCCAGCTGTACCTGGATGGAACCGTCCTGGTTCAATATCATCCTGGCAGAAGCAGTTTCCAGGGAAATGGGGTACACCCCTGTCTTATAGCAGAAAATCGCCATTCCGATTCCCCGTCTTACCGGCCCTGTCTGATTGGCATAGGCCCTGCGCCTTTCATCCCAACCGATATAATCAGCGCCCTTCTCCATACACTTCTTAAGGCCATAGGAGTAGAAGGTAATTCCGTTGGCAGGGTCCACGAAGCCCTCCGGCATACAGTTCTCCAGCCTGAACCTGAGCGGGTCCGCTCCAATGGCATGGCATATGTCATCGGTGAGGGCTTCTGAGAAAAATGCGGCCTGCGGAATGCCATATCCGCGCATGGCTCCCGCAGTGGCAGTGGAGGTCCATACCGTATAGCAGTCAATCTCAGCTCCCAGCCGGTCCGCATAAATATCCTTAAACACATTGCCGCAGTTGGCACAGATGGCATGGCCGTGGGACGCATAGCCCCCGTTGTTGGCATAAGCCTCCAGCTTCCTGGCAAGCATTTTCCCGTCCTTTGTCACAACCGCCTTACATGACCCGTCGATGGCATGGCGGGTCCTGGTTCCATAGATGGTTTCCTCCCGGCTGATTTCCAGTCGCACCGGACGTCCGCCCACCACAGTGGTAAGATATGCGTTCAAAGGCTCGTACAGAACATCCTGCTTGTTGCCAAAGCCCCCGCCGATATAGGGCTTAATCACCCTTATGCGCCCGGCCGGGACTCCCAGGGCCTGGGAAATCACCCGCCTTACAATATGGGGAATCTGTGTGGAGGAAGTAACCGTAATCTTCCCATTGGGTTCCACATAAGCCCAGGAAACAGGCAGTTCTATATGGCAGTGGGAAATACGGGGCGTATGGTAATCCCTTTCAATCACGGTGAGCTGGTCCTTCCCATAGGCGTCTTCTGCCGCCTTAAGGCCATCCTCAAAGGTAAAGTCCTTTGGCCCCATGGTCAGGTGGGAATGGACAATCACATTATCCTTCCTCAAATCAGGATGGAGAGGGGTGGCGCCCTCTTCCATGGCCTGTCTGACGGTCACTAGGGGGTCATATTCTTCATACTCCACCTTGATGAGCCTTGCCGCCTGCTGGCATGCAACCTCATTTTCCCCTATGATAGCAGCTATATCGTCCCCGTACAGCCTGACCCTCTGGTTTAAAAGCTTTCTGTCGGCAATATCCTGGTGGGCCTTCTCCACACTCCACGGATGTCCGGCAGTGGGGAACTGGTAATCCGGCACATCAAAGCAGGTGACGATCTTCACAACCCCAGGCACCTTAAGCGCTTCCTCCAAATCAAAGCTTTTAACCAGTCCATTGGCAATGGTGGAATGCACCACCTTGGCACACAGGCAGTCCTTTGGTTCCAAATCAGCCGTATACTTTGCTTCCCCGGTCACTTTCCCGTAAGCATCCACACGGTTTACGCTTTTACCAACTATGTTCATGACAAATCCTCCGACTCTACAACAATTTCCAGATGGCAATCAAAATAGAAAATACCGCAATCCCTTTTTTCAGCAGGTCCTGGTTAATCTTCACCGCGTTCCTGCTTCCATAAATAACCCCGATTCCGTGGAACACCAGGGCTGCCGCCATCACCGGCAGGATGGACGTTACATCGCACTGCATCATATAGCCGATGCAGGCGGGAATCCCGATGAAGACCGAGTTGAACAGCGCCACCCCCACCGCTGTCCTGATGCCGATTCCCAGCACCACCAGCAGGGGCATCACAAGGACCGGGCCGCCGGCGCCGGACAGGGCGCAGACAGCGCCTGTGACAAATCCCAGAGCCAGGGTGGCCGCCAGGTGTTCGGATATCACATAACCCTTTTTGCCATCCCCGTCCTTCTTATCCTTTCTTAGAAGGATGGAGATACCTGACAGGAGGACCACCACATAGAGGATGACTTTGACAACGGATTCCGGTATGACCAGGTTCAGCTTCACCCCCAGAATGGCGCCTGCCAGGCTTCCTATACTGAGCCGGATACCGAACGGGATATCCAGGTTCCCCGCCTTTTTATAATTCACCGAGCCAAGGGCGCCTGATACGATGAAGGCCGCAAAGCTTAAGGCCAGCCCCTCCGTCACCCCCATGGCCAGCGGCCCCGTATATACAATAGGCAGAAGAAATCCCGCCACTCCCGTAAGTCCTACAAATGCGCCCACCACCAGGTTCGTTGCCACAACAATCAGCCAGAATACCATGACCCAGTCATCCTCCTTGTTCTGTCTTTCTACTATGTTCTGTCCTTCTACTATGTCCTGTCTTTCTACTATGTTCTGTCCTTCTACTATGTCCTGTCTTTCTGCTATGCTTTGTCTTTCTGCTATGCTCCGTATGTCTCCATATATTTTCCCGACTCATACAGGATGCGCTCCTCATCCATGGAGAGCACTTCCCTATCCTTCATGATCAGCCTGCCGCCTACAACCATATCCGCCACATCCCCTGCGCCCACACACTCAAACAGGGTGCGCAGCTTATTGCCAGTGGGGCACAGATGGGCCTGGTTCATATTGATGCTGATGAAATCCGCCTTATATCCAGCCTCCAGCCGTCCCAGGTTCCCTTCCTCATCAAGGGCAGCCGCCCCGCCTTCCAGGATTATCTTAAAAATAGTCTCCGCAGGCATGACCTTTGGATTATTGTTGGGTACGCCATGGAAAATGTTCATGACGGAACGGAATATCTTCATCTCATTCCACAGGCTTAAACCTCCGTGGGCAGCCCCGTCCGTTCCCATCCCCACAGGGATTCCCATCTCCAGGAGCTTCGGCGTATCCGGCACCGCCTTGCCGCAGTTGCTGAACGGGCAGTGGCAGGTCTTCACCCCGCGCTCCTTCACAAGGGCCATCTCCTCATCGGAAAGGATCAGGCTGTGCGCTCCCAGGAAATTACTGCCAAGCACCTGCATTTTCTCCAGGTATTCATACGGGCGCATGCCTTCCCGCTTGATGATTCCATTCACCTCGCCCATGTACTCGTTCATATGGGCCTGAAGCATGGTGCCCCGCTCCTTTGCGTGTCCTGCCTCCAGTTCAACCAGGCGGTTGGAACAGGAGTTGAGGGCGCGCAGGGAATAGTATACCTTCAGGTTTCCATTTCCATGGAACCCGTCATACAGGGAATCCGTGCGCTTTACAGCCTCCTGCGCATCCATTGCAATGGATTCCGGAAGCCCATCCTCATCCATGGTGGAATAGGAAAGGGCGCCTCTAAGCCCGCTTCCTGCATAAACCCGGGCCGCGTCTTCCATATAATAGCTTCCGGCGTCAATAAATCCGGTTGTACCTGATTTAATCATCTCCAGCGCCGCTGCCTGGGCGCTTAGGCGCATTTTTTCAGGCGTCAGCGTGCTCTCAAAGGGAAGCATGACCCTGGTCCAGATAATGGGCTTTGCATCCAGTACCAGACCCTTTAACAGCTGCTGGCCCGTATGCATGTGGCTGTCTATAAGCCCGGGCATGAAAAGCTTTCCTTTTCCACTGATTGTCTCAGCCGCCTGGTATTTTTTCCACAGATCCGTTCCTGTCTCCACAATGCGGCCATCCTGGACCGCGATATCCACATGTTCGCTTAAAACATCGGATTTTATCAACACAGTTCCATCCTTAATCAACAAATCGCATGTCTGCATCCTATCTTCTCCTCACTTTTCATGAAATCCGCCCCAGAGCGTTACATTAGATCACGCCCGCCAGTGTCAAAAGCATCTGGTCCCAGAGACATGAGCCTAAAAACGTTCCTGTCATGACGAATATCCCAACAATCAGTATCTTCCAGCCCTGGCTGATGAATGTCTTTAACTGGTCGCTGATAGCCAGTCCGGCAAATGCGCCAACCATTGTAAAAGGCGCCGTAAAGTTGATATTGGCCGCTGCCTGGATCACGAAATCCCGGACAGGTGAAATAGGCGAAGCGGAAATCAGTCCGATGATGGAGCAGTAAGCCACGATGGGAAGCTTTAAAGGAAGGATTTTGGTAAGGACCACCGCCACCATGGAAATCACAATCAGCACCAACAGTCCTGGGATGGAATCACCAAATCCCACTCCATAGCCAATCAGGTTGGCAAGCCCGGTCCCACATGCCGCTATTACAAACAATACAAGCCATTCTATGTATCTCATACCGTTCCCTCCTTAATCTCTGCACTTTCGCTGCCCTTTAAGGCAAATTTTCCAAGCTTCGGTTCCAGAATCCTGTACAGCTTATCGGTCATCGGAATCGCAATGAACATGGTTATGTACATGCCAGTGATTCCTGCAATGGTCTCGCCCACACTGGCCATGGCTGATATCGTCTCTGCCCAGGAAGGATAGATGGCGCACAGGCTTGCGCTGGAGCTGGCCATCATGATGCCTGCGCCCACACCGGAGGCAAGGCCAAGGGCCTGTGGATGGAACCATCCGGTCATACCGACCACGGAGGCCATCAGTCCAAAGTAAATGGTTCCCACCATGCCGCCTACAATGTAGATGGACAGGCTGCCCCTGGCCTCGGCTGATTCCGGCCCGTAGATATTGTTCACCAGCGCCATATGGTACTCCCTGTTAATGGAATGGCAGGCGCCGATGGCCTCCCGCTTCATTCCCAAAAGGATTGCGATTGGCAGCGCCAGCAGCGGTCCTAACAGGTTCCCGAAGCCGTGAAGCAGAAGCACAGGCCCGGACTGGAGAATGGTATCGATGTTGGCTCCGGCCGTGATGCCCAGCTTGGCGATAAAGGGACATATGCCCACTACTACCAGCTTGGAGGCCGCCTTCACGTGCTTGTTATCCACAATCTTAAGCACCTGCGGGCCGCTTATCACACCCAGGATAATCGCATAAAATATCGGGAACAGGATGAACATCCCCTTTCCCACCGGAATCTTAATCTGCCCGATATTATCTGCAATCAGGATAAATACGAATGCCAGGGCGTAGATTTTCCATTCCACCGCAAACCGTTCCTTTAAGGAACCATACACATATGTTTCTTTCTTTTTGCCGCTCATAAGAGTCCCTCCTTTCCAGCCGGCTTTTTTTCACCCCGCCGGCTGTTACAATCACCTTGTATTGAGTATTTTAGACAAAACACCATCACAAAAAAAGGACAAATGAGCACTTTTAACGGAAATCTCCATTGATTTTGTTTTTTATATAATGGTATACTTATAAAAAGCCATAAAATCAAAGAAATACAGGAATAGAGGGAATACCAATGACACTGACTGAACTGGAAGAAAAGGTTCCTGCCCTGAAGGAATATACAAAGACCATGCCCCCGGAAATACGCAGCCGCTGTACGGTAAGGACCCACGCCGCAGGCTCCATCATCCACCAGAAGGACATGGAGCTTAATTACTTCGGCATCGTGGCCACCGGGGAGAACCGGGTAATCAATGAATTTGAAAACGGAAATGTCTATATGATTGAGGGCAACAAGGCCATCGACTTCATCGGCGAGGTCACCATCCTTGCAGGCATGCCCCGCACCTCCGTGACCATCGAGGCGGTGACCGACAACGTGGTGGCCTATATCAGCCGCAAGGACGCGGAGCGGTGGCTGTCGGAGGACATGAACATCCTGCGCCTGACAGCCGGACACACGGCCTTCAAGCTCTACCGCTCCTCCTACACCAACGGGGCCAAACTCTTTTACCCGCCCTCCTATCTGCTGCTTGATTACCTGGTGCGCTATGGCAGGCAGAACGGCATGGAAAGCGCCCGCCCGCCAAAATCCGTAACCGTGGGCCGGACCCGCCAGATGCTTCAGGAGGAAATCGGCGTCAATGTCAAGACACTGAACAGGACCATCCGCCAGCTGAAGGAGGAAGGATTCTTTGATATCTGCAAGGGCAAACTTTCCTTTACACGGGAACAGTACAGGATGGCTATGGACTGGCTGGAGTCAGCCAAAGATAAGTAGGTTTCCTGTGATTTAATCCCAGGAAATCAGTCAATGTTTCTCCCGGGGTTTTGATATAATGGCAATACTAACTTTTTAGGAGTGTTGCCATATGAATCCCAATGCAGGAATGATAGAAGATAATGGAGATTATAGCGCTGTGGAGCGTCTGGATTACAGAGACGCAGGAAGTCCAGACTGTGGAGGCGCAGGAAGTCCGGATTGCAAAGACACAGGAAGTCCAGATTGTGGAGACACAGGAAGTCCGGATTACGGAGACGCAGGAAGTCCGGATTGCAGTGACGCAGGAAGTCCGGATTGCGGAGACGCAGGAAGTTTCGGCTGCGGAGACGCAGGAAGTCCAGGCTGCAGCACCGCAGGAAGTCCAGACTACGGCGCCGCCCAGATACAGATTCTCGAGGGTCTGGAAGCCGTCCGTAAACGCCCCAGCATGTATATTGGAAATACATCTGCCCAGGGTCTGCACCACATGGTCTATGAAATCGTGGACAACGCAGTGGACGAGGCCCTGGCCGGATACTGTACTGAGATTGATGTTTATCTGAACCCGGATAACTCCGTCACCGTACACGACAATGGACGGGGCATCCCTGCCGGAATCCAGTCTAAAACAGGCCTGTCGGCCATACAGGTAGTATTTACCGTCCTCCACGCAGGCGGTAAATTCGATAACAGCAGCTATAAAGTATCAGGAGGCCTCCACGGTGTAGGGGCCTCTGTTGTCAATGCCCTTTCCAGCCGCCTTAAAGTAAAGGTGGACCAGGATGGGTATTCTTATGTCCAAAGCTATGAGCGCGGCATTCCCCTTGGCCCTGTCCGCGTCCAGGGAACCTGCTCCAGCCAGGAACACGGCACCACCGTGACCTTCTGGCCGGATGGGGAAATATTTAAGGACTGCCATTTTCATCCCGAAACCCTCAGGCAGCATATGCAGGAGACCGCATTCCTCATGAGCGGGCTTACAATCACATTATATGACTGGTCTGCGTCCTGGGGCCAGGAAACTCCTCCTGACGCGCCTGTCTGGCGTTTCTGTTATCAGGATGGGCTGAAGGACTTTGTCAAATTCATCAATGGCCCTGAGCCAACCCTTTACCAGGATATTCTATACGGCCAGTCCGGCACGGATGAGGTACTGGCTGAATTTGCACTGATACACAATACTGGTTTTGATGAAAAGCTCCGCAGCTTTGCCAACAACATTTCCACCCCGGAAGGCGGAACCCATGTAACCGGTTTCCGCCAGGCGCTTACGCGGGCAATCAATGATTATGCCAGAAAGCAGGGCATGTTAAAGGAGTCAGACCCATCCATCTCCCGTGAGGAACTGTCCGAAGGCATGACCGCCGTCATCAGTGTGCGCCTGAAAGAACCACAGTTTGAGGGACAGACCAAACAGAAGCTGGGAAGCAGCAGCGCCCGCCCCGTAATGGACCATCTTGTATACACAAAACTCACCCTGTTCCTGGAGCAGAATCCGCTGGCGGCCAAGGCCATCATCAACAAAGCAGTCCTTGCCAAGAAAGCCCGGGCTGCCGCAAGAAGCGCAAGGGAGATGGCCCGCCGCAAGACAGCCCTTTCCGGCCTGTCCCTGCCCGGCAAGCTGGCTGACTGTTCCGGCCGCAATCCAAAGGATTGTGAACTCTTCATCGTGGAGGGGGATTCCGCCGGTGGATCCGCCAAGATGGCGCGCTGCCGCGAGAATCAGGCGGTCCTTCCCCTGCGCGGCAAAATACTGAACGTGGAGAAAACCACTCCGGACAAGGTCTGTGCCAATGCGGAAATCAAAGCCATGATTTCCGCATTCGGCACCGGTATCATGGATGGATTTTCCCTGGACGGCCTGCGCTATCATAAAATCATCCTGATGACGGATGCGGATGTGGACGGCGCCCACATCACCACCCTGCTGCTCACCTTCCTGTTCCGTTTCATGCCCCGGCTCATTGAGGCCGGTCATGTGTATCTGGCGCAGCCGCCCCTTTTCAGGGTGGAAAAAGGCAAAAAACTCTGGTATGCTTACAGTGACAGCGAACTTTCACAGATACTGGAGGACATCGGGCGCGATGGAAACTACAAAATCCAGCGCTACAAGGGCCTTGGGGAAATGGACGCAAAACAGCTGTGGGAAACCACCATGGACCCGTCCCGCCGCACCTTGCTGCGGGTGGGGGCCGCGGACTCCCATAACACGTTTGGACAAGACAGCAGTGAAAGCGAGACCAGCCGGATTTTCCGTATCCTCATGGGGGATGACGTGGAACCCAGGAAGAATTACATCCTGGAGCACGCCCAATATACCACCATGCTGGATGTATAAAGGGAATATAGATGAATCAGGATATGCAGATAAAGCGCAGATGTGCACAGAAAGGGGATATACGCTTGAACCGTGGGGATTTACAGCTATTCATGACCATCCTGGAGGAAAACAATCTAATAAAGGCAGCCGGGCTTCTCTATCTGTCCCCTTCCACGGCCGGATCCAGGCTGCGGGCCATGGAAGATGAACTTGGCTTTGAGCTGTTTGAGCGGAAACGCGGGGTCAAGACAGCCCTTCCCACGCCCAAGGGCCAGGAATTTGCCCGTGTTGCAGCCCAGATGCTGGCATTGTGGAACGAGGCGGACCAGATTACCCATAGCCAGGAGACGCCCACCCTATCCATCGCAACCGTGGACAGCTTCCTGGACTATAACCTGTCCCCTCTTTACAGAGAACTGGTAACAGACCACGGATTTTCCCTGGACATTAAATGCTATCCCGCTGATATGATATACTCCCTGGTAAGCAGCAAACAGGCGGACGTCGGATTTGCACTCTATCACACCAGCTGCCCCCATGTGGATGTGGTTCCCATCATGGAGGATGAGATGGTGCTGGTAGTGCCGAGTGGGGAGGATTCCTGGTGGAAAGCCGCTTGCGTCAGCGGTTCCGGGTCCGTTTCATCATCTGGTCCTGCCCAGGAAAGCACCTGCCCTTCTGCCTCCGTGCATGAAGCCATCCCTCTGTCCGCCCCTGTGCATGAAGCTATCTGCCCGTCTACCCCTGTGCATAAAGCCATCCACCCGTCCTCACTCCCACCTGAAAAGGAGCTGATGACAGGTTCCAGATTCAACAGCAATATGGGCTGGGGACCGGAATTCAGGTTATGGCATGACCGGTATATCAATCCCCAGGTCAGGCCCTTGGTAACCGCGTCCAGCATTTCCATCCTATCCGGATTTCTGGAGGGCAGGGACTACTGGACCATCATGCCCGCTACCACTGCCAACGGCCTGAAGGCCCACTATCCCATTACCATCCTGCCACTGTCGCCTGCCCCGCCAGGGCGCACCCTCTATATGCTGACCCATGAGTCCCCATCCAGCCTGTCAGCCAAAAACACGGATATCTTTTCCCGGTATCTCAGGGACTATCTGAAAATGCACTGCCCGGAGGGAAATCTGATGGAATAAGGTACATGTCATATACCACAGGACCATACGGAATACATTAAGATGTCTTTGGCAGCACCATCGCTGTCAGGGACATTTTGCCAGTGTCTTTCCCGTATCAAAGGCAGCCCTTTCCCTTTATTTCTTTTTCCCCTTTAATGCTTTCCTTACATCCCGGCTGAATTTCACCATACCATCCTCATTAATAGTGATATCGACTGCATCAGGAACCCTCGTATTTAACTTATTTACAAAGGACTCTCCCAGTCTTTTCCTACTAAACAAATCAAGTATCTCTTCTTTGACATCTATATTTCGCACTTTACCTGATTCATCGAAACCAGATAGTCTGAGTTCTGAACCTGTAAATTCATGGTATCCTCCAAAACCGTTATAGTTCCTGTTTCCTGTTTTATGATTATAGTTATGTCTTCCGCGCACCCCCTGGTTATAAGAATAGCTTCCTGGTGAATATTGGAATTGTACTTCTGTTAGTTTCATCGGCTTTGTCCTCCTCATAAATAATTTTGTTTACAAGACAATATTACCAGAACGGAAGACTAAAATCAGGTGACGGAATTCTTGGATTTTACTCCAATATCCCCATACATACCTCATGCATATGATAGATGAATCTCCTCAACTCACTCATTTCCATGTCTAAAGATGGCAGTTGATAGATTTCCAGTATTCTTTCATAATAAAGTTTTTCTACATTGCTCTTTGGCGTATATAATTTACCAATCCCCCTCTCGCGGAAAAATCCCCGGTTTAACTTTTCCAATACAAAATAACCCTTTTCATTTAAAAAAAATGCACTGTCTGTTGGCTTCAGCTTTATTTCATCGCAAATTTCTTCCATGATAGTACGGGCTGTCTTTTGCGGTATTTTAGGAAATTTAGGGGATTTTAATTTATCTACCAATATCTCCCGATATATATTCTTTATATGCTGTAGGTAAAATGGCTCAAGCATCCTGCCTTCATACTTTTTTAGTATCATACAATAATTCCAGCATCTTTTCAGGTTTTCCCTAAAATCGCTTTTTCTTCCTTTTTCTTCACGCTCCAAAATATAGTGCTGAATATCACTTATATCTGCAATTATATCAAAGGTTCCCCTGTTTCTTGTCTCCAAAATTTTCTTTACACATCTGCCTGCTGTCTCCTGGGTAAAATCATCACCTTCTAGGTCATTTCCACACAAAGTTTTTTGTATTCCCCCCTTTGATTCAATGTATATCTTTATGTAATCCATTCCATATATCGGTATTTCAATTATTTTCTTTTCAAACCTATAAATAGATGGCACCTCCATTGAATATCCGCCCTCTATCTGCTGCATTAAAAGATTCAATACTTTACAGGAAGTCATCAATTCCTTACGTCGGTTAAGATACGCTAACTTAATAGAAAAGTCAATAAAAATGTCTCCTTTTCCTATATCCTCAGATTTTTGTACCTGATAAAATCTGATTTTCTCGGCAATTAAAGACAATTTTTCCAATCGCGTTTGGATAGATAAGGATTGATTATCTGTTATATGATATACAATTATCTGCCAAAAAAAATCTGTCATTATCTCTTCTAACTGGATAAATGCAAGCAGCCTCTCATCAAATGGCGTATCTGGGAATCCTCCTTGCCAACAATACTCAGGCAGTGCTTTCTTTAAATCTTCATATACAGCCCTAGTCCCCCTTTCCTGATGACGGATTATGTCCCGTAAACGATGCTTTTCAATATCAATTGCGTTGCGTATCTCCTGGATTTCATTTCGAAGAATCCCTTCATCTTTATTACAAACACAGCTTAAATTATATGCTAATATATCATCCAGATGAATGGACCAATCCATTTTTTCTATATTGCTCAAAAGCTCCCTATTCTTTCCAGCAAACTCCTCCCTCTCTATCATTAATATCCACCTTGCAAAAAAACGGGCTTTCATATCGGTAGAGTATTTATTTAAATCCAAACATAGAACATCCCTATCGCTATCATTAAGTGTTTGGGATAAACGTTTAATAAGTTTAAATATCCTATCCTTATTATCCTGAATCTCCCCTGCACTTGTATATAAAAGCTTAAGCGTCGGAGTAAGTACTCCGGAATAAACCGTTTTTTCCTCCATATTATCCCATCCTCCTCAAGATAAAATATTTATGGGCCAATCAAGGTGCAAAGCCATCCTAACCTGATTATACCCTATTTCCATAGATAAAAATATACTTTTCACCTTCCATCGGTTCCTATAATAGGATACCACGGCCGAAAAAACAGGTAAAAACGTTCCTTTTCTCGATATTGCCGTGACATTTAATATAGGTTATAATAGCAGTACAGATTATGGCAATCGCAAACCATAATCAGCGCCAAAAGCAAAGGAGAATCCGCCAAATGGTCATAATTGATAAAGACGCCTGTATCGGCTGCGGCCGCTGCGTTGCGGACTGTATCGCTAACAGCCTGTCCATTGAAGATAATAAAGCCCAATCATCCGGAAACTGTCTTCTCTGCGGCCACTGTGTGGCTGTCTGTCCTGTCAGTGCAGTCTCCATCCCGGAATATGACATGGAGGATGTGGAAGAATTATCCCCGGAAGAAGCCAAACTGGAAACCGGGCGCCTGTTAAAGGCAATCAAATTCCGCCGGAGCATACGCAGCTATAAACAGATGACGGTACCCCGCAGTTATATGGAACTGCTGTTACAGGCCGGGCGGTATACCGCCACTGCCAAGAATACCCAAGGATGCCGTTTTGTCTTTGTGCAGGAAGAGCTGGATTTGTTCAAGTCCATGATATGGGAAGGAATCGGACGGATCCTGAATAGCCCGGAACCCGGCGTGGCAGAACCCTACCGGAATTTTTACAATGCCCATCAGGCCAATCCACAGGATGATTACCTCTTCCGCAACGCTCCATGTGTCCTCTTCATAGCTGCCCCAAGCACGATTGACGCCGGGCTGGCTGCACAGAACATGGAGCTGACCGGAACCTCCCTGGGCCTTGGCTTTCTCTACAACGGTTACCTGCGAAGGGCCGCGGAAATGATTCCCGAAGCCAGGGAATGGCTGGGAGCTGGTGACAAACCGTTAGAAGCATGCGCCCTGTTTGGATTTCCCGATGTTACATACAAGAGGACTGCCCCCAGACGGGCTGCGGATTCGGTTTTCCACTAGAAAAGACTGCTTTCGGTTTTCGGGATAGAAGTTTCTATTTAGATGCTTCCTTCATTCAGCCACACAACACCCATTTCCAGCCACATGCATCTCCGGGGGGACGCCATGAAATTTGACATCTACAAATTAGCCGATAAATACAAACTGACAGAAACCGAGGTGCAGGTACTGCGCTACATCCTGGACAACCATGAGCAGTCCATGAACATGGCTGTCCGGGACGTAGCCAACTTAAACTATACCTCTGCCGCCACGGTCATCAAGCTGTCCAAGAAAATGGGATATACCGGCTATATCGACATGGTATACCGGCTGAATTTCATGATTAAGAACCGGCAGATGGACCAGAACCACACCTCGGACCTGACCAGTTTCATGAACAATATCCCAAGCAGCTGTCTGGAACATTTTATTGAACAGATTAAGCTTCACAGAAAGGATCTGATTCTTGTCTCCGCCACCGGCTTCTCCACTCCGCTGGCCGAATATATCGAACGTAAGCTGCTGGTGACCGGATTCCGGTGCATTAAGACCAATGCCTATGAAGTCTACGACAGCAACAAGCTGGGGGCTTCCCTTATGATTGCCGTGTCCAGAAGCGGCGAGACCGATACCATTGTACGGGTGGCTGATTCAGCCCATGAAAACCAGATGGACATCATCTCCTTCACGGGAGAACAGATGAACCACATTGCCGGCATTTCCACGGTCAACATACCAATCCTGGACGATAAGGCCTTGGATGACCGGAACCTCCAGGCCAACTACTTTTACGCACGTGTCATCATCGTATTTGAATATCTGATGGACCGGGCGCTGGAACAGCTGGAGAAGCCGGAAAACGGATAACATCCATACGGTATAAAATCCATCGCATGAACTGCCTGCAGGGGAATCCAGCCCATCCTTGCAGGCAGTTACTTTTGCGGTTAATCTGTGTTCCCTTATCCTTTATTCTGCGTTCACTTACCCCGTATTCTGCATTCCCCTATCCCATCCCCTGCGTTCCCCTATCCCATATTCTGTATTCCCTTACCCCCAAATCTTTCACCCCCTATCACTTATTTTTACTTCAAGCCCCATTGGACGTGTTTCAAACATCCATCCCGGTAAACCTGTTTACATCTTGGTCAACCTGTTGACAAGTGCCTGAAATCTATTTCCTTTTCTGTGCAATTATGATAAATTATGTCCACAAGGTAATTACCAGGAAAACACACAATGTTTTGAGGAGGATAAATCAATGAAAGACAAAGTAGTGGGCGGGATGCAGAACTTCTCCAAAGCCATGATCGGACCAGTCCTGTTTCTCCCTGTAGTGGGAATGCTGATTGCATTAACCGCAATCGCCACCAACACGGCAATCGTCACGGACGGCGGTTTCATATGGACGGCCGGCAAATTCTTCAATGGAATGTTAAATCCCATCATGGGAAACTTAAGCATCCTGTTCTGCGTTGGCATTGCAATGGGCATGTCCAAGAAAAAGAAAGCGGATGCTGCCTTCGTTGCCCTGATGTGTTACATCCTGTTCTTAGGCGCCAACAGCAGATGGCTGGAACTCTCCGGCAAACTCATTGAAGGCGCAACAGCAGGCGACCTTTACGGAACAGGCCAGACCATACAGCTGGGTTTCCATGTGACGGACATGGGCGTGTTCCTGGGCATGATCATCGGCGTACTCACTGCCTGGGTACATAACAGACACTGCGACACGGAATTCAAAGGCGGCTTTGCCCCTTACGGCAACAGCAAGCTGGTCTTCATCCTGATGATTCCGGTAACCGCTGTCTTAAGCATCGGCGTGACCTATGTATGGCCAACGGTTGCAAATGGGATTTCCGCCCTTACCGGCTTCATGAGCACCGCAGGCGCGCTGGGAGTATTTGTATACGGTTTCCTCAACCGTTTCCTGATTCCTACCGGCCTCCATCATTTAATCTGGTCCCCGTTCCTGTATTCAGCGGTGGGCGGCCAGTCCATCATCAACAATGAAAATGTCATCGGCGCAAAACCCATTTTCCTGGCGCTTTTAAGCGACCAGTCCGGCGCCATGATGCCTGACACCTGCCGTTTCCTGACCTATGGCCTGGTTAAGACCTTTGGTGTGATCGGTGTTGCCCTGGCATTCTATGTGACTGCCAAAAAAGTGAAAAAAGCCAACTTAAAGGCACAGCTTATCCCGTCCACCCTGACCGCTGTCATTGCAGGTATCACGGAACCGCTGGAATTCACCTTCATTTTCGCTGCTCCCGTGCTGTGGCTTGTGTATTCCATCCTGGACGGATTCTTCCAGATGGTCACCTACATAGTGGGCGTCCGTGTCTGCGCCACCAACGGCATCCTGGATTTCCTGGTGCTGAACCTTCCGGCAGGCGCGGGCCGGACCATGTGGCCCATGTATATTGTCATCGGCCTTGTGGAAATCGTGGTCATGTTCGTGGTATTTAAGTTCATGATTGAAAAGCTGAACCTGAAAACGCCGGGACGTGAGGATGATGACTCTGAACAGGCCATTGACCTGAAAGCCAACGCTTCTGTCGTCAAGAAGGAATTGAAGGCAAAGCAGTCGGGAAATGCCTCAGGCCCAGCATCCCAGGCAGACCCCCTTGCAACAGGCCGCATCATCGTCAACGCACTGGGCGGCAAAGACAATATCCTGTCCCTGGAAAACTGCTTCTCCAGGCTCCGGGTGGAGGTAAAGGATATCCAGCTGATAGATGAACCCACCCTGAAAACCACAGGCGCTGCCGGAATCATGAAAAAGGGCAATGCGGTCCAGGTCGTATATGGACTCAGTGTAAGCAAGATGCGCACCATGGTGGATGACGCGCTGGAACAGATGTAGCGATACAAAATGGAAAAAATGATTTAGCGGCATAAAAACATATCTCAAAATTCAGGAGGAAACACCATGAACAAAACATTTAAACTAGTCATTGTAGGCGGCGGCAGCACCTATACCCCGGGAATTGTCAAAAGCCTGTTGGATAAAAAGGATTCTTTTAAGCTCTCTGAGCTGAGGCTGTATGATAACCTGAAGGAACGCCAGGACAAGGTGGGCGTCCTGGTACAGAAGGTAATCGAAATGTTTGACCCGGACCTTAAGCTGGTCCTGACCACTGACCCAAAGGAAGCATTTGAGGACGCGGACTTCATCTTTGCCCAGATGCGCGTGGGACTGTACCACATGAGGGAACTGGATGAGAAGATTCCGTTAAAATATGATGTGGTTGGGCAGGAAACATGCGGCCCAGGCGGACTTGCCTATGGACTGCGCACCATTTACCCCATGGTGGATATCATTGATTACTGCGAACAGTATGCCAGCAAGGATTACTGGATTGTCAACTACTCCAACCCGGCCGCCATTGTGGCAAAGGCCATGCACAGGCTGCGCCCCCATGCCCGTATCCTGAATATCTGCGATATGCCGGTTGCCATCATGAGGAACATGGCCAACATCCTTGACTGCGACCGCCATGATATCGTGCCTGATTACTTTGGCCTTAACCATTTTGGCTGGTTTACTAAAATCCGTGTGGGGGATACGGACCGCACCGAGGAATTAAAGGCATACGTAAAGGAACACGGCTACATGCCGCCGGATGAACGAAGCGAGGTCCGCCACAACGACGCATCCTGGAAGCACACCTTCGACAATGCCAAGAATCTGCTGCGCATGTTCCCGGATTATCTGCCCAATACCTATATGCAGTATTATCTGCTGGGTGACCAGATTGTAAAGGACTCCGACAAGAACCACACCAGGGCCAACGAGGTCATGGAGGGCAGGGAAAAACGCATCTTCCAGGCAGTGGATACATACATGGAAACCGGAGAGATTGACATGACCCCCTTCTTCACCGGCGTACACGGCGAATTCATTGTGGAGGTTGCCATGAGCCTTGCATTTAACCTGAGGAAACGCCACCTTGTCATGGTCATGAACAACGGAGCTATCAAGAACCTTCCGGATGACGCCATGGTGGAAATCCCCTGCTACATCACCAGCGAAGGCCCGGAACCCACCCGCGTCGGCGAAATCCCCACCTTTTTCAAGGGCATGATAGAACAGCAGGAAGCCTGCGAAAAGCTGATTGTGGAAGCCGCCGTGGAAGGCTCCTATGAAAAGGCGCTGATGGCATTTACCCTGAACAAGACCATCCCTTCTGCCGCGGTTGCAAAACAGATACTGGATGAGATGATTGAGGCGAATAAGGAGTATTGGCCGGAGTTGAAATAAGCGCGGAGATTTCTAATCAGAACCGATTTCATAATTCTCAGGGGTTGGTTTATGTCCCCTCTGATGTGATTAAGGATACGGCGGGCTACAATCTCATTTTCAGTCCCAAAGCCGTAAAAATGGGGTGTCACACCTGAGTTACTGACTCTCAGTGCGACATCCCGGTTTCCATTTTGAAAAATATGCAATATTAAATCTTTTTGCACCCACCGGGTGCAAAATTCAACTATTTATACTGCTTTCAATATCTTCTATTGTTGGAAGATTCTCCTGAAAATCATCTGATATTTTATTCGATAGTTTGTATCCACTGAATCCCATTGGTTTGTCAATATCCTTCAATACATACTCTGCCACCAGTTTATTCTTTCCGTTACAGAGCAATAGCCCAATCGTTAGATTGTCCTTCTCCGATTTTAGTTCATCGTCATCGCAGATAAATAAGATGATAGTCAACAATAATAGCCATGGTCTGCCCTATCACAGACCACAGCTATTACTCTTTATGGTACCCCCCTCATCCGGTACCATGCCCATTTACACTCTTCACTTACATTCTTCCTGCCATACAATATGGCAGATATGATAAGGCCCGCCTCCATAAGTCCGGCCTATAACCCTTTCCTCATATCCTGTGTCAGCTCCTCCCCATATTCCCTGGCAAGCTGTATGAAATATCGTGATGCTTCGCTTAAATGTGTATTTTTGCGGTATGCGATATAGGTCGTCCAGCTAAGGGGCGGTGAGAGCCTGAACCAGGCCAGATCCTTCCTGTCAGGACTGCAAAGCGCCCTGGAATGTGGAAGTATCGTGCAGCACAGGCCGGTGGTCGCCAGTTTAATCAGGGCATGGTTCATGCCTGTTTCTATTAAGATTTTTGGCTTAAATCCGGCTGCTTCAAAGGCAGGGTCTATGATACCGCGCATGGTGGAATTGGGAAACATCAGCGCAAATGTATCATTACTGAAACGTTTTAAATCTATAAAAGGAAGGGTTCTGTCGGGAGCCGCTCCCAAATCCGCAAATGGATGTCCCAATGGTACGCCTAACAGCATCTCTTCCTCATACAATGGAATATATTCCAGGTTTACCTTATCCTGTTCTCCCAGCATGACCAGGCCAAAATCCAGCTGTCCGGCCCCGATAAGACTGTGCTGCTGTGCCACATACCGCTCCTGCAGGTGGAAATTAATGCCTGGAAAACGCCGGTTAAATTTAGGGAACACAAATGTAAACAGGTCAATACCGTGTTCAAGGGTCAGCCCCAGGGTGATTTCCCCCACCGTATTATTCTTCATGTCTGAAAGAATATTATAGGTATTCTTTTTAATGTTAATGATCTCCCTTGCATTCTCCACATACACTTTCCCCGCCGCCGTCATCTGCAGATGATGCTTATCCCTGTAAAACAGCTGGATTCCCAGCTCCTGCTCCAGTTTGATCAACTGCTGGTTCAGCCCGGACTGCGTGATGAAAAGGGCTTCGGCTGCTTTGGAAATATTTCCTTGGTCAGCAATGGCTATGATGTATTCCAACTGCCTTAGTTCCATGGTTCCTCCTCATACTTTTACTTATAACCGATATTATTATTCTTAAGTTCACTTCTTACTATATTGCTATTATAATAAAATCACATTTAAAAGTCAGTACAAATTCATGAAAATGTACAAATAAAATGAAAAGGAGTATATTATGGTAGGTATTGTGGGGTTAATCTGTGCTGTGGTGGCTGTTATTTTCCTGATTTGGAAAAACTGGCATATGGCCATCGTATCTTTGATTGGCGCATTCATTGTAATTGTATTTAATGGCATGAATCCTGTTTCCGCTATAACGGATAATTTCATGACAGGAATGAGCGGTTTTGCAGGCAGTTGGTTTTTGTTGTTTATGCTTGGCTCAATTTTTGGTAAAATAATGGGGGAGAGCGGGGCTTCCGTGGGCATTGCCAACAGCCTTTTAAAGCTCCTGGGGGAAAAGTCCGTTGTATTGGTGGTCATGATTACCGGGCTGGTATTATCCTATGGCGGTATCGGTACATTCATCATTGCGTTTTCCGTTTACCCCATTGCAGTTGCATTATTCCAGAAAGCGGATATTCCAAAGAAACTGATTGTTGCAACCATCATGGTATGTCCGGTAACCGTATGTATGGCCATGCTTCCGGGTTCCCCTTCCACCCAGAACCTGCTGCCCACTACGTATTTCAATACAACGGCTTACGCAGGGGCCAGGATCGGTATCATCTGTTCCGTGCTGATGTTCCTTGCAGCCTACCTGTATCTGAACTGGCAGATTAAGGCAGCCAGGGCAAACGGGGAACACTTCGTGGCTAGTCCTGAGGAAAATATCATGGACCTGCAGGCAGTGGAACTGGGAAAAACGCCGGAAGTATGGCAGTGTTATATCCCCATCGCAGTGCTTCTTGCAGCCATGTTCGGATTCCAGAAGCTGACCGCCATGCCCTCCACCTACGCCGTGGCCTGCGCCATGACCCTGGCCATCCTGATTGGATGTATCCTGTTCCATGATAAACTGGACATCCGGTCTGCTGTCAATGACGGCGCGGCAAGTGGCCTGGGGGCGCTGATTGCAACATCCTCCATCATGGGCTTTGGCAGCGTGGTTTCCGCATCCCCTGCTTACGGGTTTGTTACGGATGCCCTGGTCAACATGAACATAGGGCCGCTGGCAACCGCACTTATCTCGATTAACGTGATTGCCGCCATCACCGGTTCATCCGCAGGCGGATTAAATATCTTCCTGTCCAGCATGGGAGGATATCTGGCCTCTACCGGGCTGAACACGGCCATGCTGCACCGGGTGGTGTGTATTGCATCCTCGGGCTTTGACGCCATGCCCCATGCCTCCGGCATGGTGGTCTGTAACCAGATTGCAAAAACTTCCCAGAAGGATACATATAAGCATGTATTCATCACCTGTGCAATCATGCCGTTCTGCTGTGCCATCCTGGCCTGCGTGATCGGTACTATGGGAATCATTTAGAGGTAAACTATGAGAGCTGATTTTATTATTCGCGGCGGGCGGGTCATGGATCCGTATACAAGCGCAGATGAGATTAAGGATATTGTGGTCTGCAATACAAGAATTGCGGACCCGGACGGGGAACAGGTGGAATGCGGACATATCATCGATGCCTCCGGCTGTATCGTGGCGCCGGGACTGATCGACTTCCACACCCACATATTCTATGAGGGAAGCGGTTCCTGTATAAGGCCGGATTTCATGATATCCCAGGGAACCACTGCCGCAGTGGATGCAGGGACTGCGGGTACGGTCACATACGAGTCATTTTATAAATCCGTGATTGCCCAGTCCACAATGAGGATCAAGGGTTTCCTGACCACATATTCCGGCGGGCAGCTGGATTTCAAACTCTGCGAGGATTTTAATCCGGAACTCATCAATCTTGCCAGGATGGAGCGTGTGATTGACAAATACAGGGACAATATCCTGGGACTTAAAATCCGCCTCTCCAAAGGTGTCGTGCCCGATGATAAGGGACTGGACTATCTGAAGCGGGTCATAGAACTGGCTGAGGAACTGGATGAAAGGCTTGGAACCTCCCTCAGGGTATGTGTACATACCACCAATTCCCCCATTTCCGCCAGTGAACTGGCAGGCTGCCTGAGGCCGGGGGATATCTTCTGCCACTGCTTCCAGGGGGCGGGCAATACCATCGTGATGGAAGACGGGCAGATATGGCCCGGCATATTAGAGGCAAGAAAGAAAGGTGTGATTTTTGACGCGGCCAATGGCCGGGGCAATTTTGGGGTGGCAACAGCCAAACAGGCCCTGAAGGCGGGATTCCTGCCTGATATAATCAGCACCGACCTGACCATTGATAAATTCAACATTCCTCCCTATACCAAGAATCTTCCATCTGTCATGGCAAAATATATTACCATGGGCATGAATCTCATGGATGTGCTGCATACCGTAACCGCGGCGCCTGCAAAAATCATGGGAATGGAAGGAAAAATCGGTACCCTGCAGCCGGGAGCTGATGCAGATATTGTTATTCTGAAAGAAAAACAGCTTTCTTTTGTCCAAAAGGATTTTAAGGATGAAGAACTGGTAAGTAATTCCCTGCTGGTTCCGCAGCTGACAATGTGTGCAGGGGAAATCAATTTCTGTCAGGCGGATTTCTTCCTGTAGGTTCCTAAATATATGATATGGGTAAAAAGGAGAGCGGGTAACAGATAACCTTGTCTCTATGACGGCATGATGGAAATCCCCTGCTTCATCACCAGCAAAGGCCCTGAACCCACCCGCACCGGTGAAGTCCTCAACTTTTTAAGGGCATGATGGAAAAGCAGGGAGCCTGTGAAAAGCTGATTGTGGACGGCTGCCCCCGGATGGAAAACACTGATTTTCATCCGGGGGCAGTTTGTATCCCTCTTCTTATCTTACTCCAACCGTTTGCCAGCATTCTGCTCTTCCAGTATGGTCATCTGCTGAATTGCTATCCTGTTTAATTTTATGAGCCATTCCTTCTGCTCATATCCATCATGAATAAGGACTGCATTGATATTTTCCATATTTGATAGACAAATCAACTCATTGATTGAAGCATAATCCCTGATATTTCCCTTCCTGTCAGGATTCTTTTCCCGCCATTCTTTTGCAGTCATGCCGAATAATGCCACATTCAGTACATCCGCTTCATTTGCGTAAATATAAGATATCTGCTGGCTTGTCAATAATGGAGGAACCAGGTTTTGTTTTATTGCATCTGTATGAATCCTATAATTTATTTTAGCAAGTTCCCTCTTTGCACTCCAGCCCAACTGCCTTTGCTCCTGTTCTTTTAACCGTTGGAATTCCTTAACAAGATATAGTTTAAACTGCGGTGATACCCACGAAGCAAATTCAAAAGCAATATCACGATGGGTATATGTCCCGCCATACCTTCCTGCCTTTGCAACAATACCCTTTGAGTTCGTCCGGTTAACCCACTGCTTTACAGACATAACAAAACGGTTCAGACCCGCTTCACCCATAATCATGTGGTACTCAGCCGTATTAAATTCTGAATTATACATCTCTTCCCAAATTCCCAGAAATTCTAAGGTGTTCTTATTTCTTAACCACTTTTCAATTAAAGATAATCCATTCTCTAATTTCCTTACCATATCAGTTAACGAAATATAATCTTCCTTACTTATTGATATAACTGATATCTCTGTATCATCTATCTGCATCTTCCCCATATCTACCCGCCTTTTTAATTCCCCCGAAATCGAGGGAATTAAAACTTTCATATCCAACCGCAGCAAAGAACATATGTTCTTTTTTCAGTATACCATTTACCAACATACAGTGCAAGGGGTAGAATGAACCAAAATGAAAAACCTGAAATGAAAAAGCCAGGATAAAAACACCAATCCCCTCCCGCCACCTCACAAAGCCAGCTCCTCTTCCCCGCTTGCCAGACTTTCCAGTTTCCCAAAATCCGTCACCACAAACAGCCCGTTTACCTTTTCCAGAATCCCCTCATCCGCAAACAGGGAGAACACATTGCTGACCGTCACCCTGCTGGTATTAATCATGCTGGACACATCCTGGTGTGTAAAGCGTATATCGATGCGGACAGCCCCTGTGTCCTCCTTTACGCCGTACTGATTACACAGATGGACAACCAGCTGTGCAACCCTTTGGACCGACTGGGTGAAGCTCAGTTCCAGGACCTGGTTGAATGAGATACTGTTTTTACGGCACATCATCCGCATCACGGTCCGGGTCAGCTCCCAGTCAGCCTTCATTCCCGCCTCCAGCTCCACATGTGGAATACAATATACCTCCGTGTCAACGATAGCCACTGCCGAGGTGCTATGCGGATGTCCGAGTATACAGGATGCCTCGCCTATGAGACATCCTTTTTCTGCAATATAAAACTGCTTCTCTTCTCCATCAATCTGATAGGAAGTGATGCGGATCCGGCCTGAAAGGACAATATATACGGCATCCGCCGGGTCGCCCTGATGGAATAAAAAAGCCTTTTTACGGAACATGGCAGGTTTGCGGCCCTTAATCAGGGCATTCCAGTATGAAATATCCATATTAATCCAGGGGGATGTCTCTTCAGCCCAGGTCTTTTGCATATCGGTTCTCCTTTCGTTGATGGATAAGTGTCTAAAAATTACGAATTTAAAAAAAATTATACTATGAATAGGGCATAAAATCAAATTAAAGTAGGATTTTGTAAAGTACTTTATAGAATTTGCCTAAAAAACAGGCTAAGATTGGAACTACAAAAGCAAAGTTCAGAACAGGAAGCAGGAGGTGAAAATAAAATCTGCATGGGCTGCAACCGATGGCAGATTACGCTGTCATACAGCAAAACAAATCAAACAGATCAGGAGGATTGTAACATGGGTGTTAATTGGGAACAGATACGAAAAGAGGAATGGCCGGTTCTGGAGACCATGACGTTTTTAGACGCGGCGTGCGTAAGCTTTGCCCCACAGAGAACGGTCAGGGCTGTCAAGGCATTTGCAGACATGACTGCCCGCCAGGATGAGGCCAATTCCAGTGCGCATCATATTGCCATGGATTCCCTGCGGCATAAGGCTTATGTGGAAGCATGCAGGCTGTTAAACGCAGATGAAGAGGAAATCGCGCTTGTGGAGAGCACGTCCCATGGACTCAATATTGCCGCCCAGGGAATTGATTTGGATAAGGATGACAATATCATCACAACGAATCTGGAATTTATCCAGGTAGCGCTGCCATGGTGTGTGATGAGGGAAGAAAAGGGATTTGAAATCCGCGTATGCAAAACGCCGGACAGCCGCTTCACGGCAAAGGATTTTGCCGCCCTCGCAGATGAACACACGAAAATCATTGTCATCTCCACCCTGGAATGGTGTAATGGCTGGCAGATGGATTTAAAGGATATCGGTGATTTCTGCAAAGAAAAGGGTATCATGCTGGTTGTGGATGCAGTGCAGCAGCTGGGTGTTACCAAGATAGATACAAAGGCATGCCACATTGATATCCTCACGGCAGGAGGCCACAAATGGCTGAACTCCCCGTACGGAACCGGTGTGCTCTATGTCAACAAAGAAACCCTGCCCAAGTTAAGACAGAGCTACGCAGGATATCTGAACACAACGGTCCCCGAGGGCGGCTGGGGCGCTTACTGGGAAAATCCAAGCGCACCGTCCGTTAACAACTGGACCTTTGACCAGACAGCACGCAAGTTTGAAATAGGCGGGACATCCAACTACACAGGCGCCATTGCGCTTGGCGAGTCCCTGGGGCTTGTCAACGAAATCGGGATTGAGAACATAGAAGCGCGGATACGTGAGATCAGCACCTACTGTATGGACCGTATCGAGGAAATCGGCGGCACCCTCATCACCCACAGGGATCCCGGACATTTTGGCGGAATCGTGATTGCAAGGCTGTATGACGACCTGGATGTGGACCGCATGATATTAAAGAAACTCCATGGGAAGAAAATCTTTATTGCACAGCGTTTTACCGACTATATTGGCGGTTTCCGCATTTCCTGCCAGTATTTCAACAACAAGGAGGATATTGATAACATGATTTCAGGAATGAAGGAACTCATTGCTGAAATCGGACGGGATCCGGATTATAAAAAGTAATACAGAGAATGAAGGGCAGGCAGGGGCACGCAGCATATGCTGTTTTGCCCCTGCCTTGTTTTTTATGATCCCAACGTACAAACATGGCCCGGTTTTGTAAGTTAGTTTACAGAAAATCATCCGGTGGTCTGCTATAATAATCCTAATGGTTGCAGCCCATGAAATAATTTTATTGAATTTTGTTTTTCTGACTTTAAGTTTTGGGGAACTTAGTGTTGTAATGCTCAGCAATGAGCTTACCAGAAGGGGGTAAGTTATGTTTACGAAGACAAATGAAGATAAAATACAGTTTCGGGGTGGAATGTTTGGTTTAGTGTCTCCATTTATTGTTTTGTTCATAGGTATCATACTGCTGTCTGTTTCAGGCAAGGCCATGCCCATGGCCTTCTGGGCGCCCACGCTGGCCGCGGTCCTGACAGCGCTTCTTATGTCTAAAAATGCAACCCAATGCGCCGAAACCCTTATACAGGGAATGTCCTCAGAAATGGTGTCCATCATGTTGATGGCATGGTTCCTGGCAGGCATCGTGGCACAGCTCATGAAAGAGACAGGGCTGATCCAGGGCCTGATCTGGCTAAGCATCAATGCAGGCCTGAAGGGAAGGTTCTTCCCGCTGATAACCTTCATATGCGGAAGCCTGCTTTCCACGGCAACCGGTACGGCCCTGGGAACAGTGATTGCACTGGCGCCTATTTTATATCCGGTGGGCGTTGCATTGGGCGCCAATCCCCCGGTCATGGCAGCCGCGATTGTAAGTGCGGCCTACTTTGGCGATAACATCGCACCTGTATCGGATACGACCATTGCTTCTGCCTACACACAGGGAATCGATGTTTCAGACGTGGTCCGTTCCAGGTTAAAATACGCCCTGACGGCAGCGGTCATTGCCATGGTCCTGTTTGTCATCTTCGGGGGAATCGGGACATCTGGCGAGCCTGATTTATCATTCATCGGCGACATTGCGCCAAAGGGACTTATCATGCTGCTGGTTCCGGCCCTGCTGATTGTTTTAATGTACCGTAATGTCCATCTGATTGTTGCCCTCATGACAGCCGGCTCCTTTGGAATCCTCCTTGGCCTTGTAACGGGACTGCTTCCTCTGTCCAGGCTGTTAGTGGTTGATATGAATGAATTTGTGGTCAGCGGCATCCTGGTGGAAGGCATCCAGAGCCTTATTGACATCGCAGTCTTTGCCATGCTGCTGATGGGCCTTATCAACCTTTTGGATAAAGGCGGTTTCTTTGAGTGGATGATTAACGCCCTTTCCAAATATACCAAAGATGACCGCTCCTCTGAACTTGTAATCGCACTGATTGATATCATACTCTGCCTGCTGACAGTGGCAAACAGCGTGGTTATCGTCATGGAAGGCCCCATTGCCAAGAAGCTGCTGGTGGAAACCCATAATATATCCCCTGACCGCAGCGCCAACATCCTGGATGCCGTGTCCTGTGTGTCCATGTGCCTGATTCCATACAGTTTTGCTCCCCTGCTTACCTTCATGTTCGCCAATGGTTCCGGCGCGCCAGTCAACTTCTCAGTGAACTATATGGTCCTGTTCTCCTTCCACGGCTGGGCGCTGGGCGCCGTGATGCTGTTTTCCATCCTGACCGGATGGGGACGCACCCATGGCCCGGTAAAGAAAAAGGCTGCCAAGGGGGATTGAGGAGGATGATTGAGACAGGTCAGGCCTTTTACGGCCAGCATATCGGAATCCTTGTATTTTCCACGAAAACCCCGAGGATCCCGGGGGATGCAGGAAACGGGGAATCATTTTCCTACCAGGTGCGGTATGAGATTGTGGAGGGCGGTTTTGCCGATCTGATTACCGGCTCTGACAGGATAAAAGCTGCAATATTAAAAGCAGGACAGAACCTGGCCCGGCTGGGAATCCGGGCCATCATAGGGGACTGCGGCATGATGTCGCTTTATCAGGATTGCCTTGGAAAAGAACTGGGCGTATTATTTGCCGGATCTTCCCTCTGCCTGATACCGACGGTATGGCAGCTGATCGGCCGCCATGGAGCAATCGGCATCATAACCGGACACTCAAAATTATTGGGTAAGCAGCATCTGAAAAATTCAGGATGGAACGAAGATATGGAGATTTCCATACAGGGAATGGAAGATGAGAAACATTTCCATGAAATTGTCATCGATGGCGGCCTGCACCTCAACAGGGAGGCAATGCTTAAGGATGTACTGGAGGCAGGGAGAAAGCTGCGTGAAAAAACGCCGGGGCTGCGGGCAGTCATATTTGAATGTAGCAATCTGGCAACCTATTCCTCTGCACTTGCAGAAGAACTCAGGCTTCCTGTCTTTGATACCATTTCCGCTGCTAACCTGCTGGAATACAGCGTCCATCCCCCCAGGTACTGAACCAGAAACGGAGGAACCATGTATTGGATTGATTTAAGGAGCGATACGGTAACACAGCCCACCATGGCCATGCGGCAGGCCATGAAGGATGCCATTGTGGGAGATGATGTATATGGAGATGACCCAACCGTCAACCAGCTGGAAACAATGGCTGCCCGGAGGATGGGCAAGGAAGCCGCGCTGTTTGTGGTATCCGGCACAATGGGAAACCAGCTTGCCGTCATGACACATACCACGCCAGGCCAGGAAATCATCGCCAACAGGAACTGCCACATCATACATTATGAATGCGGCTCGCCTGCCAGGCTGTCCGGTGTGGGATACGCGCTGACGGACCGCGAGGACGGAACCGTGACAGCGGAAGATGTAATAAGCTTAAAACGCCCGGAACACGACGCCCATTTTCCCGCAACAGGACTGGTGTGTGTGGAAAATGCACTCTGCAACGGAACCGTTGTACCCATGGATGTACTCCGCCGTACCTGCGGGACAGCCCATGACCATCATATCCCGGTCCACCTGGACGGCGCCAGGATTTTTAACGCGGCCCTGGCCCTTGGGGTTGACGCCGCTGAAATTGCTGCCTGCGCGGACTCCGTCATGTTCTGTATCTCAAAGGGCCTGTGCGCCCCTGTCGGCTCACTGCTGTGCGGGACAAAAGATTTCATAGAAAAGGCGCGGGCCAACAGGAAAGCCCTGGGCGGCGGCATGCGCCAGGCCGGGGTCATAGCCGCCTGCGGGGTCCTGGCCCTTGAGGACATGGTGGAACGGCTTAAGGAGGACCATGAGAATGCAAAGTATCTGGGAGAGCGTTTAAATGAAATCCCAGGCATATACGCGGACATGGACCGGATACAGATTAACATGGTATTCTGGAAAACAGATATCAAAGGATTCACCTCCCATGGATTCGTGGATTACATGGATAAAAAGGGTGCAAAAGTTTACGGGATACTTGGTGACGAATACCGCTTTGTCACAAGCCACGATACGCCGCGCCGCTCACTGGACCAGGTAATTAGGTTAATCCAGGAGTATATCCATACATTATGAAGCTGGTCCTATAAAAGGCGGCTGGCGGTTAATGAATCTGGTTAATAAAAGGCTGCTTCTGGTTAACGGATCTGATTAATAAAAGGCTGCTGCCGGTTAACGCATCTAATCAATAAAAGGCCGCTGCTGATTAACGCATCTGATTATATAAAACACAACTGCCGGTTAACGCATCTGCTCCCTTCAAAAGAGCATACCGCTTAACCGGCAGTCATTATTTTACAGTCATTATTTCACAGTCATTACTCCATTTCCTTAAAACAAATTGGGGAACAGCGCCGTCGGTATTGCCAGAAACACGTCCGAGAACACCATCATCAGCACCAGCACTGCCAGCGAAGATAAGAAATAAGGAAGCACGCCCTTAAATGAATCCTCAATGCTGATTCCGCTGATGGAACCGGCCAGAAGCAGGCACAGGCCGTAGGGCGGGGTCACCAGCCCAAGGGCCAGGGTAACCACCACAATCAATCCAAGGATGATGGGGCTGATACCAAGGGCGGTTGCGGACGGCAGGATAATGGGTACAAACAGAATCATGGCCGGTACCGCATCCATAAAAGTCCCCACAAACATGAAGAATAAAACCACCACCACAAGGAACAAAAGCTTTCCTCCGGGCATTCCCACGAAAAATCCCTGTACTGCCGCATTCAGCTGATAGTAACTCAGCAGTTCCCCCAGTGCGTTGGCTGTTGCCAGGGCAAACAGGGACAGGGAGGACAGCTTCATGGTTTCAACCAGGATAGCCGGAATCCGTCTGATTTTAATTGTCTTGTAGAAGAAAATCCCGATAATCAGGGCATAGACGCAGGCCACTGCCGCGGACTCCGTGGGAGTGAACCATCCTGTCACAATACCGCCGATCAGGATGACAGGCGTCATCAGGGCAGGAAAAGAACTCCATACCTGGCGCAGGATTTCCCGGGTTGGGATGCGCTCACCCTTGGGAAAATTCTTTTTCTTGGAATAGAATACCACAACCCCCATCATGGCAAGCCCCAGCATGATTCCGGGAATCAGCCCGGTCATGAACAGGGCGCCTGTACCCACATTGGCAATGCCTGCAAATACCACCATGGTGATGCTGGGCGGTATGATGGAACCCAGTGTGGAGGAAGCTGCTGTCACGCCTACCGCGGTCTGCTTGTCATACCCCTGTTTTTCCATGGCCGGAATCAGGATTTTTCCCACACCAGCCGTATCTGCCTGTGAGGAACCGGATATGCCTGCAAAAATCATGGACACAAGAATGTTGGCATGGGCCAGGCCGCCCCGCACATGTCCCACTGAAGCAGAACATACGTCGATGAGCCGGTCCGATATGGCTCCTTCGTTCATCAGGTTGGCTGCCAGGATGAACAGCGGCACCGCCAGCAAGGTAAAGCTGTTAAGGCCGTTGAACATTTTCGTGAATACAACACTGTTCGGTATGATGGGGAGCGCGGCAATCCCGGCAAAGGAAACAAATCCAAGGGCGAAGGAAATGGGTACTCCCAGTACCACAAATGCTATGAATAAGACCACCAGTAATATCTGCATGATTTACTTACCTCCTATCAGTGATTTCACGTCATCCACAATCTGCCCTGCCAGATAAAGGGTGGATGTGGCGCCGCACACAGGGATGCACAGCCATGTCGGCCCTCTCTTAAAATCCGGTATGCTGACCCAGCGGTAATTCCAGAACTGCTTTGTGATCTTACAGCCGTACCAGAACATCAGCACTGCAAATGTCAGCATCACAACTGCAATCCCAAGGGAAATCACCCGTTTTACCCTTTCATTCTTCATCATGTCACTGACCGATGTGAATGCAAAATGCCTCTTCTCATAGACCATGGCCCCTGCCCCCATAAAGGCAGCCCAGATAAACGCATACATGGAAACGTCCTCTGTCCAGATAGCCGCTACACCCGCATACCGGAATCCCATCTGTATCACTACACTGATCAGGAATATACTTAAGAATATCCCTCCTGCTGCAATCTGCACCTTTTGCATATAACCCAACATCTTTTTCATGGTTTTTCATCCTCCTTGTCATGGACTTCCGGCTGGCCTCTGCTACCTGTCCTGAAGCCTTTTCCCTTCCTCCCGGATCATTGCCAGATAATCCTCCATATGGTTTTCAGCAGCAAACCTGTCCTGGATGGGGATGGCGATTGCCTTAAATGCATCAATGTCCACGTCCGCGAAATCAGTTACCTGCGCCCCGTCCGCTATGACCTTTTCCTTGGATTCTTCAAACATGTCATAGGTAACCCGTCGGTTCTCCTCGGTAGCAATGCGGCAGGCCTCGTCAAACCATCCCCTCTGCTCCTCGGTCAGCGCATTGTAGAACTGGCCCGTGGTAAGGAAAAGCCTGGTGGTATAGTCATGGTGTGTCTCGCTTATGTACCTGCCGTTATCTGTCTTATGGTGCTCCTTTAAACGGAAACTGGTGTAGTCGTTTTCAGCGGAATCCACCACGCCCTGGCTTAATGCCTGGTAAAGCTCGCCCCAGGCAACAGAGGTGGGGATGGCGCCGCAGCTTTTAAAGAATTCCTGGACAACCGGAGTGCTCTGGGTACGGATGGTCATGCCCTTTAAATCTTCCGGTCCTATGACGGTCTTCTTTCCATAATAATCCCTGACCGAGCTGGTCCAATAGCCCATGATGCGGAAACGGTCATCGGTCTTTTCCGCCAGAAGACGGTTCATGTCCTGGCCGAACTGGCCGTCCACGCACGCCTCCCAGTGGTCAAAGCTGTCAAACAGGTAAAGAAGGGAAAACATGTCGATTTCCTTTACTCCCAAAAGTGTCATGAAACCGGGGGATGCCACGGTCAGGTGGACGGCCCCCATTTCCAGCTTCTCCACCAGCTCGGATTCATTTTCACCCAGGGTGCCGTGATGGAGGGTTGCCGTGGCCCTTCCTCCCGACACCTCCTCCAGGGCTTCTTTAAAACGGATTGCGGCCTTTGTGTAGGGGTTCTCCATCGAAGTCTGATTGTGTGCAACAATGATATTCAGCTCGGGCTTCGGCTTTCCATCCTCTGATGATGTTGAGGATGAGCAGCCCGTGAATGTCATGACGGTCATGGCTGCTGCCAGCAATAACGCTATTTTCCTTTTCATATCCAAACCTTCCCTTCTCCATGCCTGATTACCCAGCGGATGTATGGTATCCGCTCATCTGTATTACATTGCAAGTACCTGATTCCATTTCTCCTCAATGACCGGAATACCATTGGCCAGGTTATCCTTTATGGTCAGGGATTCAGGCTCGCCTGGGTAAAGTACCTTCCCGCCCTCATCCGCCGGCTCAGAGGACTTAATATCCGCAACAATCCTGTCCACAATCCCATCGGTCAGGTTTACGCTGTTTGCCTTTGCCGGGTCAATGGCAATCATGATCTGTGTCAGCCCAACCTCATCCCCGAATGTCCCAATCTGCTGCACGGAATTGCCGTTGGTCAGCACCGTGGCGATTAAATCCAGCGCAATGGAGATTCCGCTTCCTTTCCAGTAGCCCATGGGAAGCACCCTCCAGGTCTTTTCAATCTCAGCCGGGTCCGTGGTCAGGTTGCCCCTGGTGTCATATCCCCCCGGCACCGGAAGCTGGATTCCCTTTAACTTGCAGTCCTCAATCTTGCCATAGGAGAACTGGGAAACAGCACAGTCAATCACAACATGCTGTCCGTTGCTTCTTGGGACCGCGAAAATGATTGGATTGTTGCCGATTTTCCGGTCCTTGCCGCCCCAGGCAGGCATGTTGGGGCATGTGTTGGACCAGCAGATTCCGATGCATCCCTGGTCCGCTGCCTGGAAGCCGTAGCTCCCGCCCCTCATCCAGTGGTTGTTGTTGCCCAGTGCAACCAGCCCGATACCATACTCCTTCGCCAGCTCACAGGCCCTGTCCATTGCCAGCCTGGCATTCAGCGGCCCAAACCCCCTGTGTCCGTTCCAGCGCTCAAATGCTCCCATCTGCAGTTCACATTCAGCCACGATATCCGGGTCAATCTCCCCCTTCTCCAGATATTCCACCACTCTCGGGAAACGGTTCAGGCCATGGGAGTAAACACCCGCAAGGCTGTTCTGTGCGAAAATCACAGCCGCGGCCTCTGCCCGGTCCTCCGTAAATCCCTTCTTTACAAGAACCCTCTTAAATTCGTTAACCATTGTCTCATAGGGAACTCTCTTCATCTTCATATCCTCCTGGTTTTATGTTTGGCCGATTGCATCCTGCTAATTTTTTCTTTAATTTTGCAATCGATTGCTAAAATGTTCTTAATAAAAGAGCCTGCCTCCTGGTGTTTCAACATGCCCTGCTGCTGTTCATTATAAGTTCATGATTAAACGCTATTGACAAAATACCTGTCATAAGGTATTCATCTGTATCTTTATAACAATCATTTTCACATCCTCCGGTTCATCCATCTGACAGAACGGGCGGTGGACATCATTGGGGAAAAATATGGCATAGGAACCTGGCATCATTGGAAGCATCACTTCCACGGAACCGGGATTTTCTTCGTAAAATAATGCATCCTTTTCCCTCAGGCAATCCATACGCACCTGGTTATCGCCAAAATCCGGATAATATCCGATGTATTACCGGCCGGAAACCATATAATGCAGTTCTGCACATTCCTTATGGACCTCCGGCATCCTCTCCTCCTTTTTTCCGGTCCTGCGTTCATTTATCGATACCATGAAATCCTTACTCTCCAGCGGATACCTCCCATCCTTCATCAAGGATGCGTCCGTATTCCTGCAGTATGCAATGGCCTTTTGTATCTGTTCCAGGTTACATGCTCCACATTCCACTGCATCAATATGTCCTAAAATCATATGTACCTCTTTCTTTTTCATTAAATTGGCTTCTTATTTTTGCAATCGATTGCTATTTCTGTTTTAATAATATCATAAGCGTTTATTGATTTCAAGTGCCTTTTTATTGTCTTATTTTACGTATTTTATTGACTAATTTTGTGCAATATTACTTTTTCGATTATTTTTCAGTATTTTAAGGTATTTTATTTTGCAGAAGTACCGCAATCGATATATTTATTGCATGCATTTATCTAATACTCTGATTTATATATATTTATTTACCTCACCGCTCATCCCCCATCGCATTTCCCCCATCGCATTCCCCCATTCCCCCATAATCCAATACCAGATATTTGACCACAAAAAACAGGAGCCACGCGTCAACACGTACACTCCTGTCCTATTACCATCATTTCCTGAACCGCTAATGATATCGCCGCTATCATCCTTCGCGGCTCCCATCTACCACTGCGGATTTGTCCTCCGTCCGCGGCTCCCATCTGCCTCTGCGGCTCTGTCCTCCATCCGCGTCTTCCATCTGCCTCTGCGGCTTTGTCCTCCATCCGCGTCTTCCATCTGCCTCTGCGGCTCCGTCCTCCGTCCGCGTCTTCCATCTGCCTCTGCGGCTCCGTCCTCCATCCGTGTCTTCCATCTGCCTCTGCGTCCCCATCTAACGTCCGCATCTCCCGTATTTCCTACGTACATACGCGCACATATGCATACATCCACATGCATCCGCGTACATCCCACCCATCAAGTGCTTTCCCGCTCCACAATACGCGAAAACAACATGATTTTATCAGGATTTTCCCTTCCCTCCAGACTGTCGAGAAGAATCCTGGCTGCTTCCAGGCTCATTTCCAACAGGCGGTTATTAAGGGAGGTAAGCTTTGGATAGCAGATATCACAATACTTGGAGTTATCCACGCCCATCACCGCTACCTGCCCAGGCACCTGTACCTTCCTGTCGTGCAGGACACGGATTGCGCTGACCGCTGACAAATCCTCCCCGAAGATAACCCCCTCCACATCCGGGTGTTCCTCCAGGATCCGTTCCATCATGGCATACCCGTCCTCAAGGGTAGTGGGACATTCATAAAGCCACAGTCCTTCCCTTTTCCAGCCTTTTTTTTCCATCCCCTGTATGAATCCCTGCTGTTTGGAGAGGTTGCTTGGGGTGTGGTTAGGCAGGACAAATGCCAGCTTTTCATGGCCTTTGGCGGTGAGCATTTCCACGCAGTGCTCCACGCCTTCCCTCTCGTCCACCAATACCCCCTTTACATTGGGAAGGTCCAGATAACCGTTGGTAATCACCACCGGAACCTTTGAAAGACCGCTTTCCAATGCCCGTTTCACCGCCTCACACTGAAAGGTGGAGCCCACCAGTATGACCCCGTCCACACGCCTCTGCTCCAGAACCTTCACCGCATCCACTTTCTTGTCATCCGTAAGTCCTGTATTGAGGATCAGGCTGCAATATCCATGCTTACCCATCTCTTCCTCGATATAATATGCGATATCCACATGATGCGCATACCGGATATCCGCAATCAGTATCCCTATCATCCGGCTGGCCTTGTTCACAAGTCCCCTTGCAGTCTCGTTGGGGCTGTAATCGTACTGTTCCAGCAAAGCCAGTATCTGCTTCCTGGTTTCCTCCTTGATTCCCGGCTTATTGTTCACAACCCGGGAAACCGTGCTGGCAGAAACCCCGGCTATCCTGGCTATATCATATATAGTCATATTTCCCTGCCCCTTCCCATGTAACATTATTTTGCAATCGATTTTATACTAAAAACATTGTAGCACGGGGGCCTTTTTCCTGCAAGTGTAAAGTTGGGAATGGGTTTCCTGCCGGTTTTAACGCCAATGAGGGCGTGTCCCTCACTTTCCGGCCTCCGATGGCTGGCACAAAGGACAATAGTAAACAGTCCCGCCCAGATACGTCTCCTTCGTGTCCGCACTGTTCTGTCATGTCTGCCATCACGTCCCTGATTGCATGAAAGACCTTCTCCTCATCCTTGGCAGACCAGTCTTCCAGTTTTTTCCTTGGATGCATCCCTGCCCGCGTATCCATTGCTCCCCAATCATTCCGGGGCTATTTCCCCATTTCTGCCATATCTTCTATTTCTTCTTTTTCATCCGCACCCCAATCATTTCCTTCACATCCTCCAGCGTCTCCTTATCCTTTACCTCTATCATGAGCCATCTTCCCCCATTAAAAGGAGCCGTACCTGCATACAGTTCCTGTAGGTACGGCGAGCATCCCTTCAGTACTAATTCCGCCTCAGCCGCCTCCTTAGCGCCAATGGAAACCATGCAGATAAAATATCCATGATCCGGATAAAGAGTGCAGATGGCCCTGGACCCCTTCTTATACTTCACATTCCAGCCTGTCTGCATGGAACATCCGCTGTATTCAATGCTGGGCGAAGTGACGTATGTCTTTTGCAGATAACTGCACAGCTGCTCCCAATACGGGCTATTGACAAATTCCCCAATCTGCTTCATATCCGGCTGGCAATGGGCCGGGTAAGTTTCATGCCAAACCATATCCAATTCCTCACTTTCATCTGTTTTACCAATCATATCAGAGCAAAGATGACATCAGTGTGTCATTATTATGTGTTTTCATTGTCACCGTCCTGCCAGAAACTGCGTATATCATGCTGGGTAAGCCCGTCCACAAACTCCCGTTTTAATACCAGGAACTGTTCCAGTTCCAACATGACCTGGAACAGAACCGCCCTGGACTCGAATTCCTCCCTGGTCGCAGGAAGGGGCTGAAGCCTCATCTGCCGCTTTACATCCTCCAGTTCTTTAAGCAGCCCGCGGGCATTATTATATTCGTGGAAGGAACTGCTGACCGACATAAAAAGCCTGGCCAGATACCGCGCCTGACCCGGAAATGAATCGGACCATTCCAGGTGCGACCGGATCCTGCGCAGGATTAACAGCTGGTTTTTCCGCAGCCCCATATAGGCCAGATAGTATTTCGTCTCTGCCAGCAGCCTGTTTTCCATCTCCTTATACGCATCCTCTTCCCCCTGTCTCAGCATTTCCTCCAGATTGGAAAATACTGTTTCATCCCCGGAGTCCCGGAGTTTGCGCATATTGCCGCCGCACTGTCCATCCCCATTCAGCATATCGCCCATCTGAGCCAGGATACACCGGAACTGTGACTCAATCCGGTGCTGCTTCTGCCGTATCACCCCGGTTTTTCCGGGCATATAGAGGTTCATTGCCACTCCCACCCCGGTTCCAACCAGCAAAAGCAATACCTCATTCAAAATATTGCCTGCCGACACCGAGCCTTCGGTCAGGAAATGGGTCATAAGAACCGTGCTTACCGATATTCCCTCCTGCACATTCAGCAATGTGCATACCGGGGTAAAAACCAGAAGAAATGCGCCGACTGCAATGGGGCGGTATCCCAGGAAGTAAAAACATACCGGGGCCAGCAGCAGCGCCACAAGGAAGGCCGCCATGCGCTTTGCCATCACACGGATTGTCTCCCGCTTCGTGTCATGTATGCTTAAAAGGGTAATCACTGCCGCCGATGCAGCGTAATTCAGCCCCAGCCATTCCGCCGCCACCATCGACAAAAGGCTTCCCCCTGCAATTTTTATGATTTTCAATCCATTCAAACCACGGTTCATCGATAAATCCTTTCAGGTTCCAATTTTCAGACATTGTAATTCCCTTTATTTGGAAATCATGCCCACAACGAAAACGTTGTATTTACAACATTTTTCAGATTATGGCAGCATCAATCCAGCATTTCCAGAACTTCCAGAAAAACATGGTTCAGCTCTTCCCAGCCGTTCATCCTGTCATCGGCAAGGACGGATGCGGCGGCCTTCTGCCGTTTTAGCTCCTGTTCAATGAAATCCTGTATAACCGGAATACTCTGTCCCTTTTCACTTTCGCCGCTTCTCTTTTTTATCTCCAGAAGTTCCTCAATGCCTGCCCGTAAATCCCCCGGCATTTCCATCTTCATCAGGTCATCAAACAGTACCGGGGGCGGACAGCCCTTCTCCAGTATATAACGCCCGGCCAGCAATGGCCGCAGCGCATAAAAATATTTTTTGTATCTGACCTGATTCTCCTGAAGGAACTGGTCACAGGTGTTCCCGGCCGTGCCGCAGTAATGATGGACCGCCGCCTTTACCGAAAAGCATGGGGCAGCGGCATCATGAATCCTGTTCCAGATGTCTGTTGTCTTATATACCACGGGCGAATTCCCCCACTCAAACAGGGTGGCGTTTCCCCTGTGGAAATGCTTCAGCGTTTTTTTAAGGTCCCACCCATTGATGTCCAGCACCTCATCCATCTGCCACTCTATCACGTCCCTCGGCTCATCCAGGCGCAGATAATCCTCCCTGGCCCTTACGTATATGAACCGGACATCGTAATCACTGTCCGGTGAAGCAAATCCCCATGCCCGGCTCCCGGACTCCACTGCATGGAGTATTGTCACATGCTCCTGCTTTTCAATCTCCTTCAGCTTCATCTGGATCTCATCTATGATTCCCATCATCAGTAATCCCCCTCTATGGCCTTCCTGTTCACATATTCCACAAATGCCTCCACCTTTTCCATATCCGGATTATCTGGAAGGATTGTATTCTTCGTTGCCTGTAGAAGCCGCTCCTCGTAGTCCTTTAGCATGTCATAGAAATCGCTGCCAAAGGTCCCGTCCTCCTTCTGAAATCCTCCGGACCGTATCCTGAGCAGCAGATCAAGGTCAGACCTCCTGTTTGTCCGGATTTCCCCTTTTTCCAGGATATCCACTGCCGTCATGAACAGCCGGATAAGATGCATGGCATGTTTGTTCAGATGGTTATCATCCTTCTTTTTGTTCCGTTTTCCAATCTTATCATAATCCTTTACAACGCTGTGCATGATGGACCACATATTCTCATAATCCCGAAGGGGCATATGCCTGTAATGGGCATCCACAAATATCTCTGTCTCCAGCAGCGGATTCTCCGCCTTATCAATATAGAGACGGATACTGCCTTTGTCAAAATCAGCATACCGCCGTTCAAAATCCTCCAATGCATTTGTCACCGAGTTGAAGATATGGCGTTCCCTCTCTGTCTGCGGCATGGAGTCCCTGGCAATTGCGTTCTGCAGACGCCGCAGCTGGGCGCCCGCATATCCGCCAAAGGACTTGGCTGCGCGCTTGGACAGGAACATTTTCCTGTTGTCCAGAAGCTCCTGTCCAAGACTTGACTTTATCAGGTACTGGTCATGGTCCAGGCCCAGGATCTCGCATGTATTGGGGTTACACTCCAGCAGCAGCCTCACCATTTTGTTAAATGAATAGATAACCGTATCCGTACCGCTGTCCTCATACTGCTCAAACTCCGTCAGACCAATCAGGTCCGAGGGCATGTTAAGGGTAATTCCCCTGAAGTCAATATCGCTGTTTTCATTATTCGTCCCATAGGCATGGCTTCCGCCCAGCCCAAGAAGCATGATCCGCCTGCCCAGCCTTGGCTCGGTCCTCAAGAAGTCATACCGCGGGGTGGTCATAAGGTGTCTGAAGTCCGGTTGTCTTGTCAAATGCCTGTCCTCCCTGTATTATGTTTACCTGAAAATGAATCATTTTCATCTATATTATCTAATCTATATTATAGCGTAACCTTTTCCGTATTAAAAGAAAAAGAAGAGTCACTAAGACTCCTCTGTTTCCTCTTTCCCGTATTTATGGATATCTTTTTTCTGTCTCAGTGTATTAGGTCCCAGGAACTCCCCGTCCGTCCAATGGTTGTTAAATGTCTCAACCTCCCTGGCCCGGGCCTCCAGTTCCTTCGTGGACTCCTGCTCTCCCTGCTTCATTGTCATCACCTCAGGGATAGTATGGCCGCCAGGCCGGGATGGTATGCAGGGCAATCTTGTACAGACCCTATATTTTCAAAAAATAATACAGATTGATTCCCTCAATGGATATACCCATATATGGATTGTCAAAGACCTCCCTCACACCCTTCACTACCCTGATGAATGTCTTGTGGAACTCTGTCTCGCTTTCCACTTCCACAGGATTCCATACGGATGTATACTCCGCAGTAGGGCCTTTTAATTCACACCCCCGCCTGTCCCCGCAGATCATATAAGACATGGCCAGCCTTGCGCTTATGTAAATCCCAGTCTCAAGATATAACCTGTCTGCCACGTCTTCCCATGTCCTAATTAAGACATCCTCCGTAAATTTTTCCGGTCCCAGACCTGCAAATATAACGATGTACCGCTTTGTCAGCATCTATTTCAGCCTTTTTTATTTAGTATATTGGAGGCTGCCTGGCATTATTCTGGGTAGGCACGGCCATAAAAGTAATGGGACAGTTAATTCCCCGCGTAACGGAGAATCATGATATGGGTTCCTTCTTTCTTCGATACTTCATGGCTTTTCATGATACTGAAGCCTGTACGGAAGGTTAACTGGACCACATCTTCCCTATTATGGGTATACAGGATCAGAACCGAACCTTTTTTCAGAAAGTCAGGGATTATCTGAAAAAACCGTTTGTAAATATCATAGACCTCATCATCTGTCAGACGGCCAATCTTAAAGGGCATATTGGTAATCACTTCGTCAAAGAGATAGTCATGTGTAAACTGGAAGAAATCCCGGTTGATAAAGTGGATGACCTGCCTTGCCGCCTCTGCGTTCTCCCTGGCTTTCAATATGGCGTCCTCCTGGATATCGATTCCGTATGAGGTATTGGCCCGGACTGCTTTATGGCGTTCAATCAGCATGGTCCCTACCCCGCAAAATGGATCCAGGACCTGCGCATCCTCTTTCATGTATTCTTTTGCAAGCGCTGCGGTCAGGGCCGCGTTAACCGGCTTTATGCTGGTGGGGATTACTTCCCTGCGGTAGGAAAACCGCGTGTCCTTCAGGGTAAACAGCTTTACCATGATGTTGCAGTTCCCCAGCTTATTTTCAATTAACCGCAGCTCAAATTCGTAATTTTCCGTTGTGTTTATCAATTTCCTGTCTGATAATGCTTCAATCTTAGAAGCCACCTTTTTCAGGAACACGCTTTTCTGGCCCAAATCCTTTTTACTCTTTAACTCCAGCCGGAAATGATAGGGCGGGTTTCCTTCATGGCTTTTTGACAGGAAGGATAGCAACGGGGAATCAACCACTGTATGGGCAATCTTATCCGGTTCCATTTCGCTGGTTTCCATGCCCCTTACCACAAACAGCAGCTCCTGATAGGTGCGGATTCCCTTAATCCAGTTAAGATTGGTAACCCTTGCCATGACCCCGGCTCCCATAAGCTTTATTTTCGCATTTGGCTCCAGCTCCATCAGTTCACCGGCGGTCAGCTCCCGGTAATTCCGGTTGGTAATCAGAAAGATGTCATAGGCTTTATCCCAGCCAATGAATTTATGGGCGGAAACCCCTTCTATATGGACAATCAGGAAGGATAGCTTCCTCATTTCTTCCATTACATGCTTCTGGTTTTCTTCCGTAACCTTTTCTTTTCCCAACACAGCCAGCTGCTCTTTTATGGCATCCATATACTCCCTATAATCAAAGTTGCCGATGGCTGATAAGTAGGAACTCTTAACAAACCTCTGCCCATCCTCCTGATATGCCTTCCAAATAGGCGCCAAAAACAACGGATTCCTCAAATCCCCCATCAGCAGCGCTGCATTCTTCCTGGTCTTGGCATCTTCCGACTGCAGCAGGTTGATAAGGACCGCCTCCTTGCCTTCCAAAAGGGATGAAAGCTTCCTCCGCTCCCCATTGTCCTTTATTTCCTGCCTGATTTTACTGAGATTCTGTCTTACTTCCTGTCCATCCTGGATCTGCTCCCATAATTCCTGTATCATAGTTCTCCTTGCGTTTATTATATTTATAGTTACCGCTGTTACTGCTGTCCTTATTTAATCATCCGCGGAAAAGCCAGGAAACATATATCCCTCCTGTAAGACACATAAATAAGTATGCATGTCTTATATTATAGCGCATCTTTTCCCTTAATAGAAGAAAAAGAAGGGACAATATGATTTCCTTGCCCCCTCTTACCCGTATTTATGGATTTTATATCTTTTCCTTGTATCAAAACCCATGAGGAAATTGTATTCAGACAATTCACAACCAGGAAGCACATTATATACATCTGCTGTGACTCTCTGCAATGAATACTTTTCTTCATACGCCATTTAACCTAAAGCGGCTTACCCTGCTTTTCAGAACCTGGGACTGTCCGTAGAGTTCTTCGGACGCGGCGGCTGACTCCTCTGCAGTGGCAGAGTTAGTCTGAACTATTTCGGATATCTGGTCGATGCCTGCGGAAATCATTTCAGTCGCGGCTGCCTGCCTTTTTGAAGCCTCCGCGATTTGGTTTATTTTAGATATCATATCATCGGTACCACCAGCTATATTCATGAGCGAGGCTGCGGTTTCTTCCGCTACTTTTGTTCCATAATCAACCAGAGAGAGAGACTGCTCAATCAATGCCTCCGTGCTCTTTGAAGCATCTGATGATTTGGTTGCCAGGTTGCGCACCTCCTGAGCCACCACGGAAAATCCTTTGCCTGATTCACCAGCCCGGGCCGCCTCCACCGCGGCATTGAGGGCCAATATATTGGTCTGGAACGCGATATCATCAATCGTCTTTATGATTTTTCTGATTTGCGTAGAGTTTGCATTGATTTCCTCCATCGCATGTTTCATTTCCTGCATCTGCTGGTTACAGGCCAGAATATTTGCGCCCATTTCACCTGCCGCTGTTTTTACCAATTGTGAGGTTTCCGCATTCTCCCTCACCTGCCGGGATATCTCTGACATGGTCGCTGCCAGTTCTTCCACCGAGCTGGCCTGGGCTATGACACCCTGCGAAAGTATCTGTGCACCGTTGGAAACCTGGTCTGCCCCGCTGGCAACCTGGTCGGAGAACATGTTGATTTCTGAAATGGTCTCATTCAGAGAATTAAGTACAATAAACAGGGACTCCTGTACCGGCCGAAAATCCCCCTGGAAATCATCATAGCACGGTATTTTCAGATTGCTGTCGGCCAGCTGCTGCATAACCCTGGAAATCGCATCCATGTAATAGGAAATCTTGTCTGACATTTGCCGCATACTGTTTGAAAGGCTTCCCAACTCATCCTTTGATGTATATTTTACATCAATTTTCAGATGTCCCTGCTCCATCTGCCTGGCTGCAGATTCCAGTTCCTTAATCGGTCTGGTAATGCTGCGGGTGATATAGACTCCAAAAAGAACGCTTACAAGTACACTGGCTAACCCCAACACAGACAATACAACAATAAATTTTGTCTGCGCGGCGCGCAGATTCATAATCAATGCATCTGCTTTCTTGTCCGCTATTTCAATAAGTTCATCCAGTTCCGCCTGTGCTTTATGGATGGTTATGATATTATTTGCCTCCATATAGGCAGCAGCTTCTGCCTTTTGATCCTGCACCGCAAGTCCCAGGACATGCTCACGCTGCGGCGCGAGTTCAGTCAGCGCCGCCTGGAGCCGATCCACAATTGCCTGGTCTCCCAAAAAATCTTTCTGGATAATAGGTATCTGTTCCTGGATCTTGCTTTCACACGCCCTGGCATTATTTAACGCCTGCTCCGTATCCGCCTGATTGGTACTGGCGATGGCACGAAATACAGATTTCTGCATTGCCTCAAAACTGGAATTAACCGTATTCGCCGCATTCAGGACTTTGAAGGGGCCATTATAGAACACCTCCACTTTTTTCCTGATACTTATTAAGTTTCCAATACTCACGGCAATGCTGATTACCAATAAACTCAGAACAAATGCATAAGAAATCGTGAGTTTTTTACTGACTTTAAAATTCTTCATAGCTATTTTTCCTCCTGTTACCGAATCATTCCATTTTCCCCGTTCCATATGGATCAGACTGAATCAAAACAGAGGTTCCCAGCATTTGTTCCTTCTTTAATAATTCCAAAAATGATTCCGCGTTCATCGGTCTGGCAAAATAGTAGCCCTGTCCATGGTCACAATGATATTGATGCAGCAGATTCAGCTGCTCCACCGTCTCAATCCCTTCCGCTAAAGAGCGTGTCATGGGAAGCTCGCGGCAAATCTGCATCGTGTTTTTCATGACAATGCGGCTCTTTGCATCGCTGCTTAATTTATCTACCAGAGACTTGTCAAATTTAATCTCATTAAAATCAAGTGTAGTCAGAATAGACAGGTTGGAGTATTTTGAACCAAAATCATCCAATGAAACAGAAAATCCCTCCGCCGCAATCTGGTTCATTAGGTCAATCAATTGCTGCGGATTCAATTTACTGATACTTTCGGTTACCTCTATGGTAATCTTTTCCGCAGGAACTCCATATTCCTGGCAGATTTGTTTGATTTGGCCCACAATATCGGAGGCCATCAGTGTAACACGGGAAAAATTAGAGGAAATATGGGTTTCAATCCCCTGCTTCTTCCAGTTCTGCCAATCGGCACAGACGGTCTGGAATACAAATAGATCCAAATGGCAGATTACACGCTCCCTTTCATAATGGGGAATGAAACGATCCGGCAGGATTAAGTTTCCCCGCTTGCTCCTTTTCCGCACCAGGGCTTCCGCACCGATAATCCGCCCGGTTTTAAGGCAGATCTGAGGCTGATAATGGACTTCAAAGCGGTGGTCGGCAATATCCCTTAAAAGCTCCGTAGCAATACCTGCGCGTGCCATTCTGTCACCTTGCAGGATGGCATGGTAATACCGCTGCTTTTCTGCATACATCAGGTCATCAGCCTTCAGGATTTCTTCGTCAGCCGATACATTCCCTTCATTCCAGGTATGGCCAATGGATACGTCATACTCTTTGTTCTTATCAAAATCCAGAATCAGCTTCTCTGTAAGCGCCTGAAAGTCCTGTTTATCCATATTGGGGCAAAGCACCGTAAACTCATCTCCGCCCACCCGGTATGCTTCACATTCCACGTGCAGTTTCAGGATATCTGCCACTTTTTTTATCACCTGGTCGCCATATTCATGGCCATTGCTGTCATTGATTTTCTTCATTCCATTGATGTCGATATAGATGACACCTAAGGAACGCAGGGTTTGATTGGAAAGCTTATCCAACATTTTTATAAAGCTGTTCCGGTTCTGGAGGCCAGTTAGTAAATCCGTATAGCTGAATAATTCGAGGGTCTGGATCAGCCGGCGCCGCTCCATTTCCTCCAATACAAAGCTACATACACTACGGAGCAGGGATAAATCCTCCGTGCTCTCTGTCGGATTGTCAACACCGAGGAAACCGATTATCTGACCATTTTTCTTAAGTGGTGCGGCGGCAAGGCTTTCAATCCCCTGGTCTTTTAAGATACGGTAATCAGGTGAATCAACTGCCAGGTCCTTATCCAGGGAGGTAATAAAAAACTCTCCGTCAATCTTAAATTTGTAATTCCAGTCCCTGATGTATTCCATTGGGATATTTTTTAAAACTTCTATCTGACGCAAAATACCAGGGACGCACCATTCAAAGGTGTTATCAATGTGGTTTTCTCTGTATTCAAAGATATATGCCCTGTCAGCCGCATAAAAGCGGCATATGGTCTCCAAAAAGCGGTTCACCGCCGCGTTGACATCTGCTTCACTGGAAAGTGTCTGAATACAGTCCACCAATGTTTCTTCCACTGTAAGGCGGTTCGAAACACGGTCGAATTTTTCTTTCTGGGCAGTAACATCCCGCGCAATTTCAAGCCGGCGATATTTCCCTTCATACAAAACCAGGATATCCGTGATGTCAAACCACATCCGGAGCTTTCCGTTATAATGCTCCCAATGATATGGCTGGCCTGGCGCCAGTTTACTGTTTGTACAGAATGGGCAGACACTGTCCAGTCCCTGAATCAACTCATAGCATTTTCTTCCATAAGTATCCTGCGCATGCTCGAATCCGTATAGGGAGGCTGCCGCCTGTGTCATATATATTACTTCGTTGGTATCCGTATCCGTAGCATAGGCCACCAGATTTTGCTGGTTTATAATAAATCGTTCAAAAAAAGTTTCGTTCACAGTATACCTCCCGGATAATCAGACTGCAGGGACTAAATATTTTTCTATTTCCAACGCAAGGGTATCAAAACTTAATGGCTTCGCCATATGACCGTTCATCCCGACGGCCTCTGCATTCCGGATGTCCTCAACAAAAGCATCGGCTGTCATTGCAATAATCGGTATCGTTACGGCATCTGTACGGTTAAGCGCCCGGATTGCACGGGTAGCCTCATAACCGTTCATCACCGGCATCTGTATATCCATTAAGATCAGGGAATAGTAGCCGGGAGTGCTCGCCTGAAAAAGCCTGATTGCTTCCTCGCCATTTACCGCTGCCTCCAGCCTGGCTCCAAAGCCGCCCAAAAGCTCCATGGCAATTTCCCGGTTCAGCTCATTATCCTCTACAAGCAGGATTGTCTTATCATGCAAATCATAGGTTTTGGGTTCCTGGCTTGATGTCTCCTCACCTTTTAAATACTTCATCATGCAGTTCCTGAATGTGGATTGGAAAAAGGGCTTTTCTATATATCCATCGATACTGGCAGTTATCCCGTTTTTGATTTCGCTCCAATCGTAGGCGGATATAATCAGCAGCGGCGGTTCCCCCGCAGCTTCCCTTTGGACCTGTTCTACCACAGCTGAGCCATCCCGCCGGAGCAGCTCCCAATCCATAATCACCATCTGATAGCTTTCTCCGGCCTTCTGACGACCACGGATATGGGATAGCGCTTCACTGATGCTTCCTGCGCAGTCTGTCCCAACCCCCAGGCCGCCCAGGGCCTGCTGTGCATCTTTTAGGACAACCGGATCTGTATCCAACAGCAGAATATTCCCACATTCATCAATACATTCAATTGGAGGAACCGGAATGTGCTGCATCGGCAGCGTCACACGGAACGTGGTCCCCTGTCCCGGCAGGCTGCCCAGTATAATGTCGCCGTCCATCAGCTCCGTGAGCCGTTTCACAATGGCAAGGCCAAGGCCGCTGCCTTCAATCCGGTCGGTGCGGCTATCGCGTTCCCGGGCAAACGTCTCGAAAATATGTTCCTGAAAATCCTCCTTTATGCCGGGTCCTGTATCCGAAACCGTAAAGGAGAGGGCAGCGTTATTCTCCAGCTGTTCCACCTCAAATACAATCTGCCCATTTTCAGGCGTGAATTTAGAGGCGTTGGATAAGAGGTTCAATAATATCTGCCGCAGACGCAGTTCATCGCTGTAAAAATGCTCCTGTCTGACATTCATTAAATGAACCTTGAACTTCTGCCGCTTTGCACGGACATTGGGCAGGGTAATCATGATAATCTCCCTGACTAAATCAGGCAGCGAAAGGGGCGCCATATGTATGGAGACCTTGCCGCTTTCAATCTGCGACATATCCAGCACATCATTGATCAGGCCCAGAAGGTGGTGGCTGGAGAGCCGGATTTTGTGCAGGCAGTCCTTTACACGTTCCGGATCCTGGAGGTGGGCGTCGGCAATCTCCGTCATCCCGGCAATCACATTCATGGGTGTACGTATATCATGGCTCATCCGGGAGAGGAACTCCGACTTGGCCGCGTTCGCCAGCTTGGCGGCCTCCAGTGCCGTATTGAGCATTTCCGTGCGCTCTTCCAGCTGGTGCTGGAGTTTTCTAAGCTCTGTAATATCCGTAATGTCAATAAACACCACCAGGTAAACCGGATCATCGGCAATGGCGTCAATACAGGTGCCATGGAGCTGCAGCCAGCAGTCCCTGCCATGCTTATCCTTGACACGGATGGATTCATCCAGTTCCAGTGCCTCCCGCCTCCGTAATTCCGGGAGCAGGGCCTCAATGACCTGGCGGCTCTCGGGCTGTAAAACCCCCATAAAATCAGTATCAGCCAGATGCTCCAGATCCACATCAAAAAAATCCTTGATACGGCTGCTTGCATCAATCATGATAAGCCGGTCCGGTAAGACCCGGTACTTGACAATAAAACCGGGAACGTGTTCATAAGCAACGCTTTTATCCTGCTGGGCCTGCAGCAGTTCGGTGACATCAATCATGGTGGTATAAGCCATCTGGATCCCGTCCTGATATTCATTGGTAAAGAAATCCACCAGCTTCACCCAGCGCGAGGAGCCGTCCGGGAGCTTCAGCGGCAGATATGTCTCAAAGCTGTCCTCCCCCGCAGCGGACATGTTGTCTATTTTATTGCAGAGGATATCCCAGGTCTCCAGGTTATCCATGAAATACTCATCACAATGATTATGGAACCTGGCCTCATATTCGGGCTTGGTGTACCCGATGAGCTGATAATAAAAATCATTGGCCCAGACCACGGAGAAATGCTCATCCACCTTATGCTTGCTGACGCTGACCTTCATAGCCCGCATCATCATTTCCAGCTCATTCTTCGTCTGAACAAGCTCTGTCACATCTGTCATGACCGTGTAGGAGGTGCGGTAACCATCCACATATTCATCTGTAAAAAAGCTGACCAGCTTTACCCAATAGCTGGAGCCATCCTCGTATTTCATGGGGACAATCATTTCATATTTATCCTCCCCCTTCTCCAGCACAGATGTGACCTTCCTCGTAAGCAGGTCCCAGCCTTCCGGGTTATTGGCATAATATTCATCCGCATGGTTGTGGAACAGGGACTCATACTTTGGCTTCGGATAACCAATCAGTCTGTAGTAAAATTCATTGGCCCAGATGCAGGTGAAATGCTCATCCACCAGATGCGAGCTGACACTGACATTGAGCGCGCTCATGAGCATTTCCTGCTCACGTGTCATTGTTTCATAGTTTTGCTGTGCGCGCATCTGCTCTTTCTGGGCCAGCATCATTTCCGTCACATCAACCATGGTGGTGTAGGCGACCCGGTACCCGTCCATATACTCCTCTGTAAAGGCAGCCTGCAGCTTAATCCAGAATGGGGAACCATCCGGATAGACCATGGGCAAATAGACCGAGTACCCTTTTTTCCCGCCTGCCAGACTGGATTTTATCCTATCCGTAAGCATTTTCCACCCCTCCGGGTTGGTTTCAAAGTACCTGTCGCATTGGTTTTGAAAACGGGTTTCGTACTCAGCCTTGGTATAACCAATCAGCTCATAATAGTAGTTGTTGGCCCAGATGCAGGTAAGGTGCTCATCCATAAGGTGCTTACTGACACTGGCGCCCAAAACTCCCATCAGCATACTGTATTCGTTATTGAGTTGCTCATAGCTTAAATTGATTTCCACCTGGCTCTCCTCCATCGTATCTTCTGGTGTAAATATCTTTTGGCGATAATATCTTATGGCGTTAATATCCTGTGGCACTAATAAATCCTATCTTCCCTGGCGGAAAACAGGCGCCCAGGCTCCGTCGCCATCCCCTCCTGTGAACAGGTGCCCTTCCTCCCTCACCGTCCCTCTTTATCCAGGAGGCGAGTATATGGAATATCGGTTCCGTCCATGGTTCTTAGATTCATACAACGCCTTATCGGCATTCCGGTACAGTTCATCGAATGTCGTTCCATGCGCCGGAGACAGCGCAATCCCAATGCTGATGGAAACAGAACCAGGGTCTTTTCCAAAGGAAAAGGAGTGGTTAAACAGCTCACCCAGCCGGGCCGCTATTTCCATTACCTGTTCAACGGAGGGAACATCATCCACGAAGACCACAAACTCGTCCCCGCCCAGGCGTCCGGCCACATCGCAGGGACGGACCTGTTCCCTGAGCAGGGCCGAGGCATCCGAGAGGACTTCATCCCCCCGCTGATGGCCGAAGGTATCGTTGACCCATTTAAAATTGTCAATATCAATCAGCAGGAAGGCATGATTCTGGTCCGGACCGCAGTGCTTAAGATGCGACTCTACCAATTGCTGAACCGTACCGCGGTTCGGCAGGCCGGTGAGGGCGTCTGTTTCCGCGCGTTTCTGCATCTGGGCAGCTGCCCGCTTATCCTCATCAATATCAATAATAATCCCCACCACCTGCTTCTGCCTTTTATCACTGCCATGGATGACCGTCATACGGGTCCGGCACCAGATCAGCCGGCCCTGTCCAGCACGAAAGCGGTATTCTATCACGACATAGGATTCACCGGCTTTCAGCCTGCTGACAGCCTCATCCACAATAGGGCGGTCTTCTTCAAAAACCCGGTCATATATCTGCGCAGGAGGCGGGAAGCCGAATTTACTTTCGAAAACAGGGGAAAAGTGGACGCTCCCATCCCCCAGGTTCCAGGTGAAAATGATATCCTGGGCCTGTTCAGCAATGATCCGGTACCTCTCCGCATTGATAAGCGACTCCTCCTCCGCCCGCCTGCTTTCAGTAATGTCAATAAGCACGCACTGCACAGAGTTTTTCTCTTCCAGACCGCCGGGCACCCGTGCCGCACTGGCCCGCATCCAGCGCACCTTTCCGGCCTTCGTGAGGATGCGGTAGTCCAGGGAGGGGCAATCCCTCCTGCTGGCAACAAAACTTTTTACCCGGTCAAGTACCATCTCCCTGTCCTCCGGGAGAATAATCCGGGTATAACGCCGGTGAATCCCTTCACCGTTAAATTCATCTTCCGGGTACCCGGCCAGGCGGTAAAATCCCTCGTTGGCATAATCGATATAAATGTCGTCATCCACATGCAGCCGGACCACGCCTCCAGGGATACTGTTGGTAAGGGCCGCCAGCCTACGCTCCGACCGTTCCAACAGGGTGGAGTCCAGGACAATGATATCAATATATATCTGGTCCCCGGCCTGCTCAACCTTTGAGCAATAGGCTGTATTCTGCGAAACGTCCCCATTTTTCATACGGATGCGGTAATCCACACTGACGGCACTGTTGTTCCTGATTAATTTATCAATAGCTGCATTGACCTTAGGCAGGTCCTCCTCCAGGACAAAATTTAAGGCATTTCCATAAATCGGCGCCTGTCCGCATTCCTCCCTGCTGTAGCCGGTCAGGGCATAATACCTGTCTGTGGCCATCACGATACGGTTGTTGTCAGACAGGCAGAGACGCGCCACACCGCCGGGAATGGTGTTCATCAGGTTACCCATCTTGCGCCGCATCCCTTCAGCGTCCCAGGCTGCTTCCATCCGCTGCGTATCATCCAGCAGGTACAGGAGCAGACAGGATCCCCACGGGGAGTCAGGCAGCCTGCCTGCAAATGCCCTGACCCACATCAGGCCGCCATCCCTTTTCATGATACGGAAGCCGAGTTCCGTTTCGCTGATGGCTTTGGCCTGTCCAGACATGCTGGCATTGGACTGCGCCGTAATGAAGGCTTTAACACATTCCCGGTCCTGCGGAAAAACAATCATATCCAGACATCGGTGGTGACAGCTGACTTGAATCTCCTCCCGCCCATAACCTGCCATATCAAATATACAGCCGCCGGCAAATAAAATATCCCGGCTTTCAAAACTGATTCCAACCAGACCACCCGGAACCATGTCCATTATTGAGTCCAGGATCCCGCCTGCATATTTTTTCTCAAGTCCTCCCGGAAAACCTGATATGCTGTGATGTTCATCCATACCTTCTCATCTCCAAATCCTGGCCATCATCCAATGCCCAACCGTATAGTTTAACAGCCCCTGTGCGGGAGCAAGCCGTCTTGCCGGCCACTGCGGCTTATCTGCATCGTCCCGTCTGAGGACAGCTGATCATGCACTTCCCTGCAGGACCCTGATCAGAAACCATATCGGGGGACGCCAAACGGACGCCCCCTTCCAAATCCCAGACATATAAATTATCAATATGGAATAATGATACCGTCATACATATATCCCCTTCCCGGCCAGGTTGTATATCAGACAAGGCCATAGGAATATCCCCCATACCGCCCCGGCCTGGGCTTAGGAAAGCGTTCTTCCAAACGTCATCCGCTCGAACTCCTCCGGAGGTACCGGACGGGAAAATATATAACCCTGAAGCAGATCACAGGTAGTCCCTTTCAGGAAATCTTCCTGTGCATCTGTTTCCACGCCTTCTGCAACCGTAGTCATATTCAGCTTGGCCGCCAGTTCAATCACGGATGTTATTACATCTCGTTCCCTCGGATTGTCCATCTTTTCAGAACCAAAGAACGCCTGGTCCAGCTTAATGGAATCAATATTTATATCTTTCAGCACATTGAGCGAGGAATAGCCGCTGCCAAAATCATCCATGGAACAGCGGTAACCGCATTTATGAAATGCATCAATAACCTGCATCAGCACATCCGGGTTCCCAAACACCAGTGTCTCCGTCAGTTCGATTTCCAGCAGGTCTGCCGGGACGCCGTACCGCTTACGGATTTCCTCATACCGCTTTAAGAAATCCCGGTCAGACAGATGGGCACGGGACATATTCACGGAAACCGGCACCGGATTTTCGCCATGATCAATCCATTTGCGGAGCAGGGCGCACACACGCTCAAACACATAGAGGTCCAGCTTAACAATGAACATGTTCTTTTCAAACAGGGGGATAAAATCCTTGGGCGGGATTAATCCTCTCTCCGGGTCAAGCCACCGCACCAGCGCTTCCGCTCCTGCGATGGACTGGCTGCGCAGGGACTGCTTCGGCTGAAGGTAGACGACAAACTGTTCTTTTTCAAGTGCATCACGCATCCGGTTTTCAATTTCTTTCTCCTGCATCAGCCGCAGCTGATCCAGCTCAGAGTAAAACATGCAGAGACACAGCTTTGCATCCGCTGTCCTGATGATGTTCTCCCGGGCCACGTTCGCCCGGTCCTGGATCTGCATGATTGGCAGTTTTGGGTCCTCCACATAGTAGACTCCCGCTGTCAGCGAAAGGATATATTTCTCCTCCGCATCCTTGTTAAAATGATTGACCTTCTCGGCAATGGAGTTTAAGCGTGCCTCCATTTCCTGTTTTGGGGAGGCCTTGAGCAAAAGGCTGTAGTTGTCCGCAGAGGTACGGCTCACATATTCCCCCTGCTCCAGGCAGCCGCGGATTACGTCATGTATGTATTTCAATGTCTGGTTTCCGCCTTCAATGCCAAACATCTCATTGAGAAGCTTGAATTTCTGCACATCCATCCAGACCAGGGCATAGGTGCCGGCCGGGGCCGCCCTGACCCCTTCCCCTGCCTTCAGTTCAAAGCAGGTGCGGTTGTAACCGCCTGTCACCGGGTCCGTGAACGCCAGCCGCTCCAGCTGCATGTTGGTTTCCTTCTGAAGTTCCCGCTGCCGCGTCAGGTCGGTAATATCGATGTATACAATCAGGTAGACCGGATCGCCGTCAATCCAATCAATACAGTCACCATTCAGCTGCAGCCAGACAGCATTTCCTTCCTTATCCCGCGCCTCCATGGTAAACCGGACCGGTTTTCCTCCTCGCATGGCGGGATAGCATTCCCTTAGCGCCGCCTCATTTTCAGGTGTGCTTAGGTTCGTCAGGGTATTCTGCTCCCGATGGCCAAAAAAACAAAGGAAACGTTCATTGGCATCCACAAGCTCTATCCTGCTTTCCCTAATCCTGAATTTTGCGATAAAACCAGGAATGCTGTTATAGGTAACGGTCTGTTCTTTCTGCATCCGTATGATATCGCTGACATCGCTCATCACGGTATAGGCAATGTGATATCCGTCAACAACATCCTCCGTGTACGTCCCAACCAGCCGGACCCACATCATATGCCCATCCTTGTGGCGCATCCTTGTAATATGCTCGTAGCGCGGTTCACCGGCTTTTAGCGCCCCCATGGCAGCCGCCACAATCCCCTCCCAATCATTTGTATTGCTGCGGAAAAAGAGGTCGCATTGGTTATGGAACACCGCCTCATATTCTTCCTTTGGATACCCGATCAGGTCATAATAAAAATCGTTTGCCCACACAACTGTAAAATGGTCATCCAGCAGGTGTTTGCTCACACTGACGCGCATGGAAGTCATCAGCAGGTTATATTCATCGTCTTCCACAAAGTTTTTCCCCAACTGGCTTCGCCCGGACTGTTGCATTTTCCCATTCCCTCCTTTTACAATTGATGGTTCATAATGGTTATTCTTACATAAATAGCAGGGCGGAAGTACCGGCTTATTTCCCAGCATGCATTACCAAAAAAGTAAGCACGCCCGGCTTCCGGCGCCCCCCTGCCATCCACTGCCATCCACTGCTTCAGGCAGTAAGCCATCCTGATATCCCAGAGGGACAGCAACAATGAAGGAGCATTTTCCATATAAGCCCTTTACCTGGACCGCGATTCCCAAACGCGGCTTGCAAAACTGTTCTAAATACATTTTATTATGCTCAATTAATATTTTTCATTATAAGCGATGTCCAAAAATAATTCAAGAAAATAGTATCCATAATCATATGGAAATGATAAAATATAAAAATATGATAAACAATGTTTTTGGAAGGATGAAAAACCTTGGATGAATTAAATTTATACAATATGGCTTACAGACATCTGTTTAACTGCATTCATTTCGGCTTGTATCCTACTGGTTCGAGTCTTCCCACGGTACCTGAACTATGCAGGACCTTTAATGTTTCAAGCGCCACAATCCATAATGCGTTAAGGCTTCTTCAGGAAGACCATTATGTATCCCTGAGCCAGGGACGGAGTGCGATTGTAACTTATGATGTCAAAGAAGAGGCATGCAGGGCAGAATACAGGGCTTACAGCTATGCCACAAAAGCTGCGCTCCTGGACCTGTGTGATGCCATGCTGCTGATCTGGCCGGATGTCATGCTGCAGGGCCTGAAACTATGTGATGATGATGATTTTAAAAAGCTCACTGAAATCTTTGAGCGGATGTCACCCTATAATGAATATCCGTTCTTCGAATTTTTCTTCCATATCCTGAAGGCCCTGGGAAATCCTCTGTTTCTCAACTTATATTTAAGCACAAGTTTCTTTGGGCACACTACAATCATGCACCTGGGGGATAAGGCATTTATTTATGGTTATATGACCTATTTAAAAAGGGAAACCGCACAGATACTTTTCCTGTGTAAGACGTCTGATTACGGACAGCTAAAAGATTTGCTGGTACGCCTGTACCAGAAACAGATTGAATGGGTACGCCTGTATCATGACTCGCTGCTTCCGCCTGAGCATCCGGTTGAACCAATTCCATATGAATGGAATTATTTCTCGGAGCGTCCGCTGGTCAATTTTAATCTGGCCATGAAACTTCTCCGGCAGATTTATTCGTCCTTTGGGAACCAGGAATTCCTTCCGTCATTTGCCTCCCTGGCGAAACAGTATTCTGCACCATTAATAACGGTCCGCCGCGCCGTTAAGATACTCAGCGACATTGGGATTGTGGAGACCATCCCGGGAAAAGGGACACGCGTGCTGGTGGGACTGGATAACCCGGCGCCGATTTCCAAGTTTACCACACCCAATCTGAAAAAAGCCTTGCTCCAATATCTGCAGAGTGTGCAGGTCATCCTGGTAATCTGTAAGGATGTGGCACGGTCTGTTTTTCCTACGCTTACGGATAGTTCCATTCAAGGGGCGATATCCTGGCTGCGAAACATTCTTACTTCCAAGGATTACTACATGACCTTCGGCATCTGCTTCAGCCTGCTGAACGAGAATGCGCAGTCACCAGCTTTAAGGCAGATACTGGGCGGACTGATGCACTTTCAATATCTCGGTTATCCACTTAATGATCTGAAGCCCTATGATTTCAGGTTCGATTCCCAATCAACCTTAATCCTGCTGAAAAGCCTGGAAGAAAAAGATGCGGAGCTATTTGCAACAGAGCTGCAGCGCCTGGGCCTTGAGATTTTTAAGGCTGGGAAAGAGAAACTGATTGCTGGCGGTATTCATGAGGCTGATGCGATTATGCTGCCGTTACTTGATTAAGGGGTGGGGTGGTTATGGGAGTGGGGATGGGATGGGGAAAACTGGATAGCATCCAAAAAAAGAGGGTGTCGCAAAATCATCAAAATAGATGATTGAGCGGCACCTTCGCTCTATATATAGAAAAAATCAGGAGA